>JAAFHD010000247.1 GCA_013298245.1 Alphaproteobacteria bacterium | reverse complement strand
GATGGCGATGCCGCCTATTCCATGGAGCTGTGCGGGGGGACGCATGTGCGCGCCACCGGCGATATCGGCACTTTTCGGATTGTGATGGAAACCGCGGTCGCCGCGGGCGTCCGGCGCGTGGAGGCGGTGACGGGTGCGGCCGCGATGGCGACCATCGAGGCGGAATCCAAGCTGCTGCGCGAGGCTGCAGGGGTGCTGAAGGCGAACCCTGTGGAGTTGCCGGCGCGCATTGCGACCTTGCTGGAAGACCGCCGGCGCCTGGAGCGGGATATTGCGGAGCTGCGCAAGAAGCTCGCGACCGGAGGTGCTGCGGCAGCCGTGGAGACCATCGGCGAATTGCGCGTGGCGCTGCGCGACCTGGGCGACACGCCGGCCAAGGATTTGAAAGGCATCGCCGAGGCGATCCTGGCCGGCGGCACCGCCGATGTGGTGGCGGTGCTGGGCAATGAAGGCGGCAAGGCCAGCATTGTCGTGGGGCTGGGCGAGGCGGCGAAGGGCCGCGCCGACGCTGTTGCGCTGGTGCGCGCGGCGGCGGCGGCGGTTGGTGGCAAGGGCGGCGGTGGCCGCCCGGAAATGGCGCAGGCCGGTGGGCCGGATGGCGCGGCCTTGGGTGCGGCGATCGAGGCGATCCGCACCACCCTGCAAAGTTAGTTGCAAGCGCGTGGCAGGACAGCGCAAGCTTGCGCTGTCCCAGCCGGAGCAACCCCATGCGCCGCCGTTCCCTGCTCGCCGCCAGCGCCGCAATGGCCGCCCCCTTGGCCACCACCGCCCGCGCCACCGAACCGGTCGATCTGCAACTCGTCCTCGCCGTCGATGTCTCCCGTTCCATCGACGAGGACGAGGCGCGGCTGCAACGCGAAGGCTACCGCAATGGCGTGACCGACCCGCGCGTGGTGGAAGCCATCGGCCGCGGCATGATCGGCTCCATCGCGGTGGCCTATGTCGAATGGGCCGGCTTCGAATACCAGCGCCTGGTCATCCCCTGGACGCGCATCGCCACCGCCCGCGACGCGCATGCCTGGTCCGACGCGCTGGCCGAGGCGCCGCGCGCCTCCCTCTCCTGGACCAGCATTTCCGGCGGCATCGATTTCTCCCGCCGCATGCTGGCGGAATGTCCCTATGAAGGCACGCGGCGCGTGATCGACGTATCAGGCGATGGCGTGAACAATTCCGGCCGCCCCGCCGACCGCGCGCGTGACGAAGCGGTGGCGGACGGCATCGTCATCAACGGCCTGCCCATCATCAATGACCGCCCAACCTTCGGCCGCCCACCGCCCATTCCGCTGGACCAGTATTTCCAGACCTATGTGATCGGCGGCCCCGGCAGTTTCATGATCGTGGCGGAGGATTTTGATGCGTTTGGCACGGCGGTGCGGCGCAAGCTGATCCGCGAGATCGCGGACCTGCCCTCAAGCCCGGCGTAGCTATTCGCCGGACGCGGTCAGGAAGCGCAAATCCGCACCACGCGGCGCCTGCAGCACCTGGTCATGCACCAAGCGGTCCCAGCCGCGGGCCGGGCGTGCGCGCGGTGACCAGCGCGCGCGCCGCGCTGCCAGCGTTGCTTCATCCACCAGCAGGTCCAGGCTGCGGTTCTTGATCGACAGCCGCACGCGATCGCCACTTTCCACCAGCGCCAGCGGCCCACCCGCCGCGGCCTCCGGCGCGATGTGCAGCACCACCGTGCCATAGGCCGTGCCGGACATGCGGCAATCGGACATGCGCACCATGTCCTTCACGCCCGCACGCGCGAGCTTTTGCGGAATGGGCAAATGCCCCGCCTCTGGCATGCCATAGGGCGACAGCGGGCCGGCATTCTTCAGGATCAGGATGGTGTTGGGCGTCACCGGCAGATCATCGCCGTCGATGCGCGCGGCGAGGTCTTCCAGCCCGTCGAAGACCAGGCATTCGGCCTCATGTTCGAACAGCGATGGTGTCGCGGCGCTGCGCTTCAGGATGGCGCCATCGGGTGCGAGCGAACCATACAGCGTGACCAACCCGCCCACCGCGGAGACCGGCGTTTCCCGTGCGCGGATATAGGCGCGGTCCACCCAAGGTGCTTCGGCGCCAATGCGTTCACCCAGCGTCCGCCCCTCATAATCCGTCGCGTCCAGATGCAGCAGATCACGCAATTCCCACAGCAACGCGCGCATGCCGCCGGCATAGTGAAAATCTTCCATATAGCCATCGCCGGTGGGCTTCAGGTCCACCAGCACGGGCGTCTCGTCGCTCATCGCATCGAAGCGCTTCAGGTCGAATTCCAGCCCGGCACGGCCGGCGATGGCGGCCAGGTGCACCACGGCATTGGTGGAACCACCAAGTGCGAGGATCACGCGCATGCCGTTCTCAAGCGCCTTCAGGCTCATCACCTCCGAAGGCCGGCGCAGAGTCTTGGACATGCAAAGCCGCCCTGCGGCTTCGGCGATGCGCAGGCGGTCGGCATGCACGGCGGGTGCGCTCGCACCCTCCAGCGGCATGAAGCCGAGCGCCGCAACCACGCAGGCCATGGTGCTGGCGGTGCCCATCACGCCGCAGGTGCCGGCGGTTGCGGCCAGTTGTTCCTCGATGACCGCGATGCGTTCGGCGCTGACATTGCCGGCGCGGTATTGCGACCAGAAGCGCCGGCAATCGGTACACGCCGCCAGACGTTCACCCATGTAGCGATTGGCCGACATCGGGCCGGTCACCAGCATCACCGCCGGCACATCCGCGCTGATCGCGGCCATCAGCTGCGCCGGCACCGTCTTGTCGCAGCCACCCACCAGCACCACGGAATCCAGCGGCTGCGCGCTGACCATCGCCTCCGTGTCCAGCGCCATCAGGTTGCGGAAATGCATGGAGCACGGCGTCAGCGACGGCTCGCACAACGACACGGTCGGAAAGGCCAGCGGCAGCCCGCCTTCCAGCATGACGCCGCGCTTCACCGCCTCGATCAAATCGGGGATGGAGCGGTGGCAATTGTTCAGATCGGACGCGGTGTCCGCGATGCCGACGGTGCGGCGCGACAGCGCATCGCGCGAATAGCCCATCGATGCGGCGAAGGAGCGGCGCAGATACAGCGCCAGCTCCCGATCGCCATAGTTGGAGGCATTGCGCGCGAGGCCATGGGGTTCGTTGCTCATGGGCGCAGTCTGCGCGGGCCGCGCTAACCCGCCAAGGGTGCGACGCCGTAATGCGCGGCGAAGGCGTTCTCGACCGCGGGCAGGATTTCCGTGACCTGGAAGTAGCGGTCCCAGAAGGCGGTCTCGCGCAGCTTTTCCACCACGGCCTGCCAGGCGGAAAGGCTGTCCGTCTGCCACATCGCGATGTCCGAGGTGCGGGCGTTGAAGCCTTCGGATTCGAAGAAGCGCAGCTTCACTTCGGGGTTGTCGCGCAGCAGCGGGCGGATCACTTCATCGACGAAAGCGAAGCGCTCGGGCGGGGATTTGGCCAGCCAGGTGGGCGTGGTCTTCAGCAGCATGAAGATGGTGAACATCGGTGTCTCTCCTGCGCGGCTTGATCGCCGCCCGCGAATTGTGAGCAAATGCTCGCATTCCGCTACTCGCGAGAGGCCATGCCCAAGCCCGATCCACTGAGCCCAAGAAAAACGCCGCGCCAGGCGCGATCGGCGGCACTGGTCGATGCCATGCTGGAAGCCGCTGCTCGCATTCTGGAAGAACGCGGGCTTGCCGCCTGCAACACCAATGCGGTGGCGGAACGCGCGGGTGCCAGCATCGGCTCGCTCTACCAATACTTCCCCGGCCGCGACGCGCTGATCGCAGCCCTGATCCGGCGCGAGAACCAGGCGCTGCATGATGCCGTGCTGGCCGCAGCCGCGCGCGCGCGTGGGCGCAGCCTGGCGGCCGACATCAAACCGTTGGTCAGCGCGGCCGTCGGCCAGCAGCTTGGCCGCGAACGCCTGGCGCGCCTGCTGGACGCGGAGGAACAGCGCTTGCCACCTGATGCCACCGCCACAGCGCTCACGCGCGGCATGGCGGCCGCCGTCATCACCGTGTTCCAACTGCACCGCGCGGCCATCGCCCCGCGCGACCACGCGCAAGCGGCGGCGGACTGCATCGCGATGGCGCGCGGCATCATCGATGGCGCCGCCGCGCAATCGCCGCGCGCGGCGCTGGAGGCGCGGGTGCTGCGCGCGGTGCTGGGCTATCTCACCTTCCGCGCGCGCGCCTGACGGGCGTCATGGCGGCGCGCGGCACACCACATGCAACTTGTTGCCGTCCAGGTCGCGGAAATAGGCACCGTAGTAGTGCGGGTGGTAAAGCGGGCGCGGGCCTGGCGCGCCCTCGCAGCGCCCGCCAGCGGCCAGCGCCGCCGCATGCACGGCATCGACTGTCGCACGGTCCGCCGCCTGGAAAGCGACCATCGGGCCATTGCCTGGCAAGGCCGTGCCATCATCATAGGGCCGCGTCACCCAAAGCTGCGGCTGCTGGCCCGCCACACGCCCCCAGCCTGCCGCCGGATGCTCCGGCAAGGTGGTCAGGCGCTTGATGCCCAGCACGGCCAGCACGGCGTCATAGAAGACCAGCGCACGCCCGAAATCATTGGTGCCGAGCGAAACATGGCTGAACACCGCGCTATTCCGGCTGCAAGCCGGCGCGCGTCATCAATTCGCGGAACTGCACCAATTCGCGCGTGATTCGCTCGCGCAAAGGCGCTTCGCCCTGCTGGTCCTCGGGCGTCGGCGTCAGGCCGTTCTGCTGCATCAGTCGGATGGTTTCGGGCTCCGCCAATGTTTCGCGCATGGCCACCCGGATGCGCTCGATCACTGGCGCAGGCGTGCCCAGCGGCGCCTGCAGGCTGTACCAACCCGCGTGGCGGAAGCCCGGGAAACCCTGTTCCGCGATGCTGGGCACGCCCGGCAGCGCCTCGGTTCGCGCGCCGTTCACGATGCCCAAGGGGCGCAGCCGCCCGGCTTCCAGATGCCCACGCACCGCGGCCAGCAGCGCGAACATGCAATCCGTGCGCCCCGCGATCGTGTCCGTCAGCGCGGGTGGCGCGCCGTTATACGGCACATGCAGCATGTCCGCGCCCGCGCGGTTCAGCAGCTCCAGCATCGGCAGATGCGCGGTGCTGCCCACACCCCAGGATGCGTAGGACAGTTGGCCCGGCCGCGCCCGCGCCGCATCCATCAATTGCCCCAGGCTCTGCCAGCGCGGATGCGCGACCAGCACCGACAGCGTTTCGGTCACCTGGCCGATCTGCGCGAAATCATCCAACGGGTGATAGCCGGCCTGGCGAAAGAAATTGGGTGCCAGCGAAAACGTGGCGATCGTGCCAAGCAGCAGCGTGTTGCCATCCGGCCGCGCGCCGCGCACGTGCCGCGCCGCCAGCGTGGTGGTCGCACCCGGGCGGTGTTCCATGATGACGGTGCCGCCCAGCTTCTGCAGCCCGCCCTGCACGATGCGCCCCACCACATCCGACGCACCGCCCGGCGAATAGGGAATGATGAGCGAGACCTGCTGCCCCGCCGGCCAGGCCTGCGCGAAGGCGGGTGCGGCCAGCGGCGTCAGTAGCATGGCGCGACGTTGGATGGTCATGGCGATCCTCCCGTGGTTTTGCGGCAGCTTGCGGAAGCGGCGCGGCCGGCGCAAGGTTTGTGGTATTATAATACCACCTTGACGCAGCCCAAGGCCCACGGCATATGCGCCCACTTCAACCGCTTCTGTTTGGCGAAAGACCAATGCTCAGCACGCAAACCCGTTCCATCAAGCCTGCCGATGTGCAGAAGGCCTGGGTGGTGGTGGATGCCGAAGGCCTCGTTCTCGGGCGCCTTGCCACCATCATCGCCAACCGCCTGCGCGGCAAGCACAAGGCCAGCTTCACCCCGCATGTCGATTGCGGTGACCATG
>JAAFHD010000246.1 GCA_013298245.1 Alphaproteobacteria bacterium | reverse complement strand
TTGTCGCCTGGGGGTGGGCGCCTTGAAGACACTCCCCGCGCATGCTTCGCTCAATTCATAAGCACGGAGGAACGCATGCCCAAATTCCGCATCCTGACGCCCGCGGGCGCCAGCTTCACCACCGCCGGCGGCGGCTATGACTACGAGATGGAGGCACTCGCCGGCATGGATGCCGAGATCATCGAGGCGCCGAACAACGCAGCCGGCTTCATCGCCGCCGCGCGCGATGCGGATGCGGTCTACGCCAAGGGCATGCCGTTCACGGCCGAGATCATCCGCGAACTCAAGAACTGCCGCATCATCGCGCTCGGTTCGGTGGGCGTGGACAGTGTGGATGTGAAGGCCGCCACCGAAGCCGGCATCCCCGTCACCAACGTGCCCGACACCTTCATCGACGAAGTGGCCGACCACGCGATGATGCTGCTGCTGGCCACCTTCCGCCGCTGCATGGAACAGGACCGCATGGTGCGCGAGCATCGCTGGGGCGAAGGCCGCCCGGCGCTGCTGAAAATCCCGCGCCTGATGGGCCAGACCTTGGGTTTCGTCAGCTTCGGCCGCGTGGCCCGCGCGGTGGCGCGCCGCGCGAAACCCTTCGGGCTGAACCTGATCGCGTATGATCCGTTCCTGGACGAAACCGTCATGGTCGAACACGGCGTGGTGCCCGCCACGCTGGATGAGGTGATGGCGAAATCCGACTTCGTCTCGATGCACGCGCCGGCACGGCCGGAATGCCAGCATCTGCTGACCGAACGGCACTTCAAGCTGATGAAGCCGTCGGCCATTTTCATCAACACCGGCCGCGGCCCGACGGTCGATGAAGCAGCACTCATCAAGGCGCTGCAGGAAAAGTGGATCGCCTATGCCGGCCTCGATGTGCTGGAAGTCGAACCGCCCAGCCACAACAACCCGCTGCTGAGCATGGAGAACGTGATTCTCTCGCCGCACAATGCGTCGGCCAGCGGGCGTTTCGATGAAGCGCGCAAGCGCCGCGTCGGCGCGGAACTGGCGTTGTCACTGCAAGGCAAGTGGCCGATGTCCTGCGTCAATCCGGCGGTGTTGCAGAACACCAAGCTGCGGCGTTGGCAGCCCGTGGGCATGGGGCGCGGGCCGAATAGCTGAGGCGCGGGCGATGACCATCAAGGTGTGGCACCTGGCCGCGATGCTGGCGCTTGCGGCGCCGGCCCTGGCGCAGACGCCGGGGCCGGCACGCGGCACCGTGCTCTCGGCCGAGAATGGCGACATCGCCTGCTATGTGCGCATCCGCGACGAGGCTGGGCAGACGCGCAGCTGGATGGCGGATTTCGATATCTGCAACCGGGCGGAGCGTTCCATCGGCCGCATGGTCGGGCTGACCTGGAGCGCGGCATCAGTGCAGCACCCAAGCTGCCAGGGTGACCCGAGTTGCAGGCGGACGCAGCGCGTGATGCTGATTTCGGGGATCACGCGTTAGGCGGCGCGCGCCGCCGGCACGCCCCGCATCCGCCCGCCCGGCGTCGCGCCCGGAATCCCAGCCGCGTAATCCGCCGCCACCAGCAGCTTCGCCCAATCCACGCCCGTCGCGACACCCATGCGGGTGCAGGCCCAGACCACATCTTCCATCGCGACATTGCCGGTCGCACCCGGCGCATAAGGGCAGCCGCCGATGCCACCCGCCGCGGCATCAATCACGCGGCACCCGGCCTCATAGGCCGCCACGCAATTGGCCACACCCATCCCGTAGGTGTCATGCCCATGGAAGGCGAAGCGCGCGCCATGCGCCGCGATCGCGCGCGTCATCACGCGCTGGACCTGGTCGGGCGCTGCATTGCCGGTCGTGTCGCACAGCGCGATTTCCATATCCGCGCGCAGCGGTGCCACGGCGTCCACCAGGCGTGTGACGGCCGCTTCGTCCACCACGCCCTCAAACGGGCAGTGGAAGCAGGTGGAGAGGTTGAAGCGGATGGCCGTGCCCACCGGCGTTTCGCGCACCAGCTGGGACAGTTCCTCCAGCGCATTGCCCACGCTGCGGTTCAGGTTGGCCTGGCTATGCGCCTCCGTCACCGACATGAAGAAACCCAGGCGATGCGCGCCATTCGCCAACGCAGCGTCAAAGCCGCGCCGGTTGGGCACCAGCACCGTGCATTCCAGCCCCGGCAGCGCGCGCGCCGCGGCCAGCACCTGCGCCGTGTCCACCATCTGCGGGATCGCCTTGGGCGAGACGAAGCTGCCCACCTCCATGCGCCGCAACCCGGCGGCATGCGCGCGGCGGACCAGTTCGATCTTGGTCTCGGTGGGCACGAATTCGCGCACCGCCTGCAGGCCGTCGCGCGGGCTGACCTCGGAGAGTTGGATCACGATGCTTCCCCCAGCAATTCGCGGAATATTTTTGCGTTGTGCGCGCCGGCGGCGGGGCCTGTCCAGCGCACCATGGCCTCGGGCGCGACGCCATCGAAGCGGAAGGGGGCGGCGGGGTGCAGCACCTGGCCGAGCAGCGGGTCCTGCACCGGCATGACCAGGGAGCGGGCCTGGAAATGCGGGTCCTCCACACAATCCTTCATGTCGTAGAGGCGCGAGCACGGGACCTCCGCGGCTTCCAGCACATCCTCGGCCTGCTTGGCGGTGCGGGTGCGGGTCCAGTCGGCGATGGCGGCGTCGAGTTCCGGCGCGTTGTCGCAGCGGCCGGCATTGTTGGCCATGCGTGGGTCGGCGCCCAGGTCATCGCGCCCGATCGCGGTCATCAGGCGCTTGAAGATCAGGTCGGAATTGCCGGCGATACAGAGCCATTTGCCATCGGCGCAGGGGTAGGTGTTGGTCGGTGCGGCGGTCTTGATGGCGGCCCCCTGCGGCTGCCGCACCCAACCGAACAAGCCGTATTCCGGCAGCATGCCCTCCATCAGCGAGAACACGCTGCTGACCAGGTCCACATCCACCACGCGGCCGGCATGGTTGCCCGCCTTCACGCCCCAGCAGGCGCTCACCAAGGCCATGGCGGCGTACATGCCGGCCAGGTCGTCGCTGATGGACACGCCGCAGCGCGGCGGGGGGTATTCGGACTGGCCGGGGTTGGCGGTCAGGTGGCGCAACCCGCCCATCGCCTCGCCGATCGCGCCGAAGGCGGGCTTGTCGCGGTATGGCCCGTCCTGGCCGTAGCCGGAGATGCGGGCGATGATCAGGTTGGGGTTGGCGGCGTGCAGGGCGGCCGGGGAGAGCCCGATGCGTTCCAGGTAGCCGGGGCGGAAGTTTTCCACCACCGCATCGGACTTCGCGGCCAGCGCCAGGATGCGCGCGCGGTCGCGCGGGTTCTTAAGGTCCAGCGTGACCGAGAGCTTGTTGCGGCCATGCACGCTGAACCAGATAGGATGGCCGTTCTGCGTGCTGCCCCAGCCGCGGACGGGGTCGCCCTCGGGCGGTTCGATCTTGATGACCTCCGCACCCATATCGGCCAGCAGGCGCGTGGCGAAGGGGGCGGCGATGTAGTGGCCGAGTTCGAGGATGCGCAGGCCGGTGAGTGGGAGCATCCGCCACGATTATAACAGTTGGGCGGGTTGCGGGAGGGGATCGGCAGGCGGGCGGGCGTGGGGGGCGGAAAAACGGCGTTGCTTCAACGGGATAGGGGCGCGGTGCGGATCGGCGCCAAGATCGGCGATATTTTTGGTTTTCTGGCTGATCCCGCCGTGTTATCAGTCACTTCCACGACAGAAACATCGGCAATGCCCGCGCCCGAAACCCCCGCCCGGATGGAACCGGCCCTGCTGGACATGGCAGGCCCCCATATCCTGGACCTGGTGGCCAATCTGTCCGGCGCTGCCTCTGCGCTCGGGTCGCGCCTGCACCCCGATTCCGCCGCCGGCCTGGCCGACGCCGTGCGCGTCATGAACTGCTATTATTCCAACCTGATCGAGGGCCACAACACAACGCCGCGCGAAATCGAAGCCGCCCTGCGCGGCCAGATGGAAGCCGCCCCCGACCGCCGCGACCTGCAACTGGAAGCCCGCGCGCATATCCGCCTGCAACGCGAGATCGACCGCCAATTCGCAGCCGGCACCCTGCCCGACCCGGCGTCGGCGCCCTTCATCCGCTGGCTGCACCGCGAATTCTACCAAGGCGCCACCGAGGCCATGCTGACCGTGCGTGGCGAGACGCAAAGCCTGCGCATCACCCCCGGCCAATTCCGCGCACAACCCGCCGAGGAAGTGATCGTCGGCCGCCACCACCCGCCCTCGCCCGCCGTGGTCGGCGCCTTCATGGCGCATTTCGAGGATCGCTACCGGCTGGCGGGCCTGGGCGCCGGCGGGCGCATCCTGGCGATGGCGGCAGCGCACCACCGGCTGAACTTCATCCACCCTTTCCTGGACGGCAATGGCCGCGTCAGCCGGCTGATGAGCCATGCCATGGCGCTGCATGCGGGCATTGGCGCGCATGGGCTGTGGTCGGTCTCGCGCGGGCTGGCACGCGGTATCGACAGCCGCGGCGAATACAAGCGCATGATGGACCATGCCGACATGCCCCGGCAGGGCGACCTGGACGGCCGCGGCAACCTGTCGCAACGCGCGCTGGCCGATTTCACCGCCTGGTTCCTGCGCATCTGCCTCGACCAGGTGACCTTCATGGCCGGCCTCTTCGCGCTGGACACGCTGAACGCCAGGCTGCGCTTCTACACCGAACGCCGGGGCTGGCGGCCCGAGGCCTGGCACCTGCTGGAACGCGTGCTGCAACAGGGCGAGATGGCGCGCGGCGATGCGTCGCGCATCACCGGCCTCAGCGAGCGCAGCGCGCGGGATGTGCTGGGGCTGCTGGTGCAGGATGGGATTCTGGGGTCGGAGACGCCGAAGGGGGCGGTGTCGCTGCGCTTTCCGATGCGCGCGATCGAGGTGCTGTTTCCGAGCCTGTTTCCCGAGACGTAGCGGCCGCGCCGCTTCCGCTCCGGACGCAGCCACAATACGCTCTCCCCATGCCCATTCTTCTGCTTCTCCTCGCCATGATGGCACCCGCCCTGGCCCAACGCGCCGAAACCCTCACCCTGCCCGCCGAGGCCCGCACCGGCACGGACCAGCGCCCGGCGCGCTTCACCTTCCTCTGCACCGCCAATGCCGGCCCGCAGGTGACGGGCGTCCTGGCCGTGGACCTGGCGGTCACGCGCCACGCCACGCTGCGCCCGGTCTTCGATTTCGATGCCTATGAAGGGCCGGATGCGAACGCCGGCCGGCGCACACGGCTGGACATCACGGCCGCGGGCGCCACGGCGCGCATGCAAACCATGGTCAGCGGGTCCATCAGCGGCGGGCCGGATGAAGCCTTCACCTTCAGCATCGCGGCGGCGCGCCGGCGCGATGCGGCGCGGCTGGCGGAATTGCAGCGCCTGCTCACGCCCTTGGCGCAAGGTGCCGCGCAACTGGAATGGACCCAGGGCAACACCCGCCCAGGTGGGCCGGCCATCACCGCCAGGCTTTCCGTCAGTGCCGCGGATGCCGCGCGGCTGCGCGCCGTGCTGGAACCCTGCCTGGGGCGTTGAGGCCTGACGGCCCGTGTTTCAGCCGGGCGTCATTCGGCATTGTCGACGCGATCTTCGCACATCCTTGACAAAACAGCTATTTTATCCTATTGAACTCACGCTGTTTGACAACCGCATCCGCCCCACCTGAACCCCGCGCTCCTTGGTCGTACCGCCAAAACGCCGCCAGGTA
Source organism: Alphaproteobacteria bacterium (assembly GCA_013298245.1). GTDB lineage: Bacteria > Pseudomonadota > Alphaproteobacteria > Acetobacterales > Acetobacteraceae > Rhodovarius. The sequence continues at coordinate 198 of JAAFHD010000246.1, read as the reverse complement.
AGATCGCAAGATGGTAAGGCAGTAAGGCATTTCGTCCGCCAACGCCCGGCAAGGCCGTAAGATCGTAAGGAATTCCCTCCGCGCCCAAACCCGGCCGGGAATTTGTCGCAAGCCGCACCATCACACCAGCTCCGCCACAGTCACCACCCGGTGCTCCCGGTCTTCCAACTCCCGCGTCGTCGGCACCTCCACCACCCG
>JAAFHD010000245.1:5423-5907 GCA_013298245.1 Alphaproteobacteria bacterium | reverse complement strand
CGACATCCTGCTCGATGACCTGGATGTTCCGGCCGATATCCGCGCCCGCCCGGTCGGCGCGCTGTCCGGCGGTTGGCAGCGCGTCATGCTGCTGGCGCGCGCCGCGATCATCGAACCCGACCTGCTGCTGCTGGACGAACCCACCAACCATCTGGACATGGGCCGCATCGGCATCCTGCAGCGCTTCATCACAGCCTGGCCGCGCGATGGCGCAGTGGTGCTGGCCAGCCACGATCGCGCCTTCCTGGATGACGCCACCACGCGCACCCTGTTCCTGCGCCCCGAGGACAGTGCCGATTTCGCGCTGCCCTATACCCGCGCCCGCGCCGCACTGGACGAACGCGACACCGCCCGCGGCCGCCAATTCGCCAACGACATGCGAAAGGTCCGCGCGCTGCGCCAACAGGCGGCGAAGCTGAAGAATATCGGCATCAACTCGGGCTCCGACCTGCTGGTGGTGAAGACCAAGCAGCTATCGGAACGC
>JAAFHD010000245.1:0-5413 GCA_013298245.1 Alphaproteobacteria bacterium | reverse complement strand
GGCACCATCCGCCTGACCAATAGCGGCACGCACGCCAAGGCGCTGCTGACCTTCGATGACGCGGCCATCACCACGCCCGATGGCCGCGCGCTGTTCCGCACCGGCCGCCTGCGCATCGCCAATGGCGACCGCGTGGCGCTGCTGGGCGCGAATGGCACCGGCAAGACGCGCCTGGTGCGGCGCGTGCTGGCGGCGCTGGCCGGGGACGACCCCGCAATCCGCGCCGCCGCCAGCCTGCGCGTGGGGTATTCCGACCAGGCGCTGTCGCAGCTGGACCACTTCGCCACGCCCTGGGACGCCGTGAAGCGCTCCAGCGATTTGTCGGACCAGCAGGCGCGCACGCAACTGGCCACCGCAGGTGTCGCGATCGACACGCAACAGGCGCCGCTATCACGCCTTTCCGGCGGGCAGCGCGCGCGCCTGGCCATGCTGTTGCTGCGCCTGGCCGCGCCCAATTTTTATCTGTTGGACGAACCGACCAACCACCTCGATATCGACGGCCAGGACATGCTGGAAAACGAAATCGTCGAACACGGCGCCGGCTGCCTGATGGTCAGCCATGACCGCGCCTTCGTTCGCGCGGTGGCGACGCGGATTTGGGTGATCCGCGACGCGCGCCTGGTCGAGGTGGATGACCCCGAGCCGGTGATGGCCCGCCTGATGGGCTGAGCTATTCCGGTTGCACGCCGGCCGCGCGCAAAATGGCCGTGTGGCTGGCCATCGCATCCCGCACCAGGCCATTCACCTGGTCCGGCGTGTCGAAGCCCGCGCGCGGTGTGACACCCGCCAATTCCCCCAGACGCGGCGCCGTCTGCTGGATCGCCGCGCGGAACGCCGCACCCAGCGCCGCCACCACCGGCGCCGGGGTCGCGGCCGGTGCCACGATGGGGAAGAACTCCTCCATCACCATGTTCGGCAGGCCCACTTCCGGCGCGCTGGCCACATCCGGCAGCACCGGCGTGCGTTGCGCCGCCATCACCGCATAGGCGCGCAGCGTGCCCGCGCGCACCTGCGCGATGGACGACGCCATGGTGGGCGTGCCCAGCTGCGCCTCGCCCGACAGCAGCGCCGCCACCGCCGGCCCGCCGCCACGGTAGTGCACCAGCTCCGAGGTCACGCCGGTCTGCGTGCGGAACAGCTCGACGGCCACATGCACGCCGCTGCCGATGCCCGCGGTCGCGATGTTGAAGCGGTTCGGGTTGGCGCGCACCAGCGCGACCAATTCCTGCGCCGTGCGTGCGGGCAGCGACGGATTGGACAGCAGCACATAGGGCGAAAAACCCGCCACCGCGATGCCGACAAAATCAGCCAGCGTGTTGTAGGGAATGCGCGCCACAATCGCCGGCAGTGTCGCCTGGGAGCTGTTGATCAGCAGCGTATAGCCATCCGGCGCGGCACGCGCGGCGGCCTCGGCGCCGATCATGCCGCCCGCACCCGCGCGGTTCTCGATCACGATGGGCTGCCCCAGCAACTGGCCCGCTGCCTCCGACACAATGCGCCCCACAATGTCGTTCGACCCACCCGGCGCGAAGGGCACGATCAGCCGGATCGGGCGCGTCGGCCGCCAAGCCTGCGCGCGCGCGGCAAATGGCGCCAGGGCAAGGCCAGCGGCAAGGGCATGGCGGCGTGTCGGCATGGAGGCTCTCCCGGTCTTCGCGGTCGCATTGCGCCGCCTTGGTCTTGGCGCGTGTCTAGCGCAAGGCGAGCGGGGAATGGAGGGGGCGGCGGGCCGGAAATTCAGGCCGGCACCGCGCGCGGCGGCGGCATCGGCAGGTTGATCAGCAGCACCGCCGCCGCCGCCGCCATGCTGAGCAACCCCGCCGTCAAAAACGCCGGTAGATAGCTGCCCGCGCTGTCCCGGCTCATCCCCGCCAGCGCCGCGAAACTGCCCGCGCCCAGCTGGTGCGCCGCCAATATCCACGCCATCACCGCCGGCCCCGCTTCCGACCCGAAATTCGCGATGGTGATCTTCACCGTCGGCGGCAGGGTGGCGATGAAATCCAACCCATAGACCACCGCGAAAATGGTCAGCCCCACCAACGTCGTGTCGCTATAGACCAGCCACACCAGGGACAGCCCGCGAAACCCGTAATAGATCGACAGCAGCCAGCGATTATCATACCGGTCCGACAGCCAGCCCGACCCGATCGTGCCAATCAAATCCGCAACCCCGATCACCGCCAGCAGCCAGGCCGCGGTTACCATGGGGATGCCCACATCGCCACAGAAGGGCACCAGATGCGCCTGCGTGATCCCCAGGCTTGATGCGCCACACACGGCAAATGTCGCGGCCAATATCCAGAACACCGGCCGGCGCACGCCCAAGCCCAACATGGCAAAACTGATCGCCACGAAATTGCCCGCCGGGCGCGGTGGCACCGGCGTCATCGCGGCCTCTCCATAGGCCGGCAGCCCCAATTCCTGCGGCCGGTCGCGGAAGAACAAATGGCACAGCACCGCCATCACCGCGACACCCACCCCCGATGGCAGCAGCGCCGCGCGCCAACCCCAATTCTCCGCAATCCAGGCGGCCAGCGGCATGAAGACCAGTACGCCGGTGGCCAGCGCCCCGCTCATCAGCCCGATCACCAGGCCGCGCCGCGCGACGAACCAGCGCGAGGACACCACCGCGTTCAACTGCATCGCCGTCAGCCCCGGCGCGATACCCAAAATCACCCCAATGCCCAGCCAGATCTGCCATTCCGCCGTCGCTACCACGGTCAGCAGCAGCCCCACGATCAGCAGCGTGGCCGCCGCCCGGATCATCACCGCCGGCCCGAAGCGCAAGGTCAGCCCCCCCGCAAACGGTGCGACCAGCCCGAACAGCGCCAGGCGCAACCCCTGCGGCGCCGACAACTCGCCCACCGTCATGCCCAGCTCCTGCGACATCGGCAGGATCAGCACGCCCGGCACACCCAAGGCCGAACTGGCAAACAGCGTGTAGAAAAACCCCAGCCCCAGCATCACCCAGGCATAATGAATGCCCCGCGCGGAAAGTCGTGCAGCAAGCGCTTCGGCCAACATGCGGGGCGGTTCCTTGGCGGTTCCCGGCCAGCCTAGGCACCGCACCCCGCCACCGCGAGGCCTATATGCCCGCATGGCCGCGCTTTAACCGCCGCCCGGTTGTCCACAAGATTGTGTGCCCAAAACGCGCCACACCCACCACATATGGCTTCCCTTCCCCCCGCCCGCCGCTACTCTGCGCCGCATGACACGCATCGCCGGCACCCTCTGGGAGGGCCTCCGCCTCACCCGCCACAAGCTGTCCGCCGACCCTGACGCGGCGCCGCGCCCCATCGCCATCCCCGCCGGCTGGGACGCCGATGCCGGCGCCGCCCTGGCCGCACTGGTGCCCGGCGAAGGCCCCGCCAGCCTGCCGCGCGCCGCCGAAACCTGGATCAACCGCGCTGTCCTGCGCGGCCAGAAATCCGGCCTGCTGGACGCCCGCGGCGCCGTCCATTTGGCCGAGGGCCTGCGCGCCCTGCTGCTCGCCCGCCGCGCCGCCCCCGGCGCCGAACTCTGGCGCGGCCAGGCCGCCGAGGCCCGCTTTGTCCTGAACCTGCCCGCCTTCCTGGAACCCGATGGCGGCTTCGACCTGGAGGGCTACCAGGAAGCCGTCGCCCTTGGCGTGCGCTTCCTGGACGCCGTCTCGGCCTCCAAAGCCACCCGCCTGCGCCTGGGCTTCGCCGACATGGCCGGGCTGCTGGCCGCGCTCGGCCTGGCCTACGCATCCGAAGAAGCGCGCGACCTCGCCGCCGGCATCGCCGCCCTGACCCGCGGCGCGGCCGACGCGGAATCCACCCGCATCGCCACCCGCCTGGGCGCGCGCGAACCCGTGGCCTTGCTATGGCCCGCGCCCCCCCAGGCCACGGCGCTTCCCGGCCTGGCCCAAGCCGCCCAGGCCGCGCTCGACATCGCCGCCGCATCCCCCGGCCTGCGCCACCAGCAGATCCTCGCGCTGGACGCAGCCGACGCCGCCGAAGCCCTGCTGGGTGCGGAGACCGCCGGCATCTTCCCCGCCGCCGGCGCCACCCGCGTGGTCGCCACCGACACCGGCGCCTGCGAATTGCCCACCCGCGCCGCCATGGCCGCCGCCCGCCACGACCCCGACCGCGTCGGCGCCATCCTGGCCCCCGTGTCGGAAACCGCGCGCCGCGCCCTGGCCGACGCGGTGATGCCTTTCCTGCATGTGGCGCCCCCCGCGCCGGTGGCCGTCGCAGGCCCGCCGCGGCCGCATGTGGAACGCCCCGCCGCGCGCGGCCTGCTGGCCCATCCGCGCAGCGCGGGCGGAAGTTTCCACGCGGTGGTCGGCGGCCACCGCATCGCCATGCGCACCGCCGAGGACGCGGATGGGCGCTTGCGCGAACTGGCCTTCACGCTGGCCAAGGAAGGCTCCGCCTATCGCTCCCTGATGGACGCCTTCGCGCAATCCGTCTCGATCGGGCTGCAACGCGGCGTGCCGCTGGAAGCCTTCGCCGACGCCTTCGCCTATACCCGCTTTGGCCCCGCCGGCCAGGTGGATGGCGACCCCACCATCACCCGCGCGACATCCGTGCTGGACTGGGCGTTCCGGCGGCTCGCGCTGGAATATCTCGGCCGCGCCGACCTGCCGCAACCGACCGTGGCGGATTGCGCGCCCGACGCGCTGTCCACGCCCGCGCAACAGGCGCCGCTATTGCCGCTGGACCTGCCGATGATGGCCGCAGGGGATGCGGCGCGCAGGCGAGCCGCGCGCACCGCCCTGCATTGAGCATGGCGATAGCGGTGGCTTCACGCGACCGAAAACACCACACTACCGCCATGAGTGACAATCTCGTCCTGGAGGATCTTCACCACATCCGCGCGGTGGTGAACGCCACGCGCGAGGACATGCGCGACCTGAAGCAGCGCGTCAGCGCCGTCGAGATCGCCATCGCCGGCATGCGCCGCGACGATGCCGGGCTGGCCGAGGCCATGGCCATGCTCGCCGCCCGCACCGACCGCCTGTCGGAGCGCATAGAGCGCGTGGAGCGCCGGCTCGAACTGGCCTGATCTACTGCCGGAACTGCACCCGGATGGTCGAACCCGTAAAACCATCCGAACACGCAACCGGCTGCCCATTGCGGCGGCAGTTGAAGATGAACACCTCCGGGCAGGCGAAGCCCAGGCCGTTGCCGCTGCTGTCGCGCAGTACGGTGGTGCGGCCGTTCGATGCCACATCCACCACGCCACCGGCGCGGCCGGCGACGCCGCATTCGCTCATCCAGCCCTGCGCCTGGCCGGTGACGGCACCGCCCCCGCCGGCCGCCACCAGGCTGATGGTCTGCTGGTAGTTGCCGACCAGGCCGAAGCGTACCGCGCAGCGCATCTGGTCGTTGCGATGCACCTCGCAGCGGCCGGTATGCGTGCTGGTCTGCTGCGCCGCCGCGGGCAG
>JAAFHD010000244.1 GCA_013298245.1 Alphaproteobacteria bacterium | reverse complement strand
GGAAGTCGCGCGCTTCACGGCCGGCAGCGTGCATCTGGGTGGCGCACCTGGTGCGCATGCGCTGCGTGCGACGGCACCCGCGAATGCGGTGAACAGCGTGACCGTCCATGGCGCCGTCACGGGTGCAGCACCTTCGCTGGAAGCCGGCGGCACGGACACCAATGTCGGGCTGATCCTGCGCGGCAAGGGCAGTGGCGCGCACAGCCTGGTCACGGCGGGCGGCACACAGCTGGTCGTCGCGCATGCCGCCAATGCGGTGAACACCGTGCAGATCATCGGTGCGGCGACCGGCGCGCCCGGGCGTGTCGGCTGGTCGGCGACGGGGGCGGATGCGAACATCTCCTCCGTCATCGGCCACCCCAAGGGCACCGGCGCGCTGCTCGCGCATTTCCCTGACAACACGGCGGCCGGCGGCAATACGCGCGGCATCCATGCGGTGGATCTGCAGACCGCGCGCACCGGTGCGACGGCGGTCGCCAGCGGGTCCTATGCGGTGATTGGCGGTGGGCTTGGCAATGCGGCATCGAACTGGGGTTCGGCGGTCTCCGGCGGACAGAACAACCTGGTCAGCGGCACGGTCGCATGGTCGCCGGGCGGGCTCGAAGGGCGCGCCAACGGCTATGGCAAGGGGTCCTGGGCGTCGGGCGCGTTCAGCGTAAATGGCGACGCCCAGGTCGGCGAGGGCGTGCTGCGCCGCCTGACCACGGATGCGATCGCCACGCGGCTGACCGCCGATGCCGCCGCACCCAGCACCGTCAACAGCGTGAACCTGCCCAATGCCGGCACGCACATGGTGCGCCTGCTGGTCGTTGCACAGCAGGCCGGCGGCAGCGCCGGCACGGTGGGTGACGCCGCGGGCTGGGAGCTGACGGCGCTGCTCCGTCGCGGCGCGAATGCCGCGGCCACGGTGCTGGTTGGTGGCAGTGGCGCGTCTGTCGCACCTGCCTTCAACGATGCCGCTGCCGCCGCATGGCGCTGCGGCCTTTCGGCCGACACCACCAATGGCGGCCTGGCCATCACCTGCACCGGCGAGGCGAACAAGACCATCCGCTGGGTGGCGCGCGTGCTGTCCGTCGAAGTCAACGCCTGAACCATCACAACCCGCGAAGGAGAGCCCCCGATGGCCCTGCTGCACCCTGTCGAAATCACTGAAACCGGCGTCACCGCCAGCTACTGGCGCATCACCCATGTGCAGGCGGATTTCACCGCCGGCACGCTGGATGCACAGCTGCACGGCTACCTGCACCAGGACGCACGGCTGGATGGCCGCATGCCGCTCTCGCGCATGGCGTTCCGCTTCCCCGTAGGCAGCCTGGTGGTGGGCGAGGCGATCAGCCTGCCCGCGATCTACGCCGCCGTGCGCGTCGCACCCGCCGGCCAGGATGAAGACGGCGCAGCCATGCCGCCGCTCTTCGCCGGCGCCACCGATATCTGATCCCACCCCAGGAGAAACCCGCATGTCTTCACTGACCGAACACGCCCGCAACCTGCTGGCGCGCACGCTGTGCGGCCGCGCGCCGGCGCAGCCTTCCGCCGTCTTCTGCGCGCTTGGCACCGGGGGTGCCGCCGCCACCGGTGTGACGGGCGAACCCGTCGGCAATGGCTATGCCCGCCAGCGCGTGACCTTCACCGGCACCGGCGCGCAATCCAACGCCGAGGCGATCCGCTTCACCTTCACCGGTGCTGTGGGCACGCTGACACACATCGGCATTTTCGATGCGGCCGCGGGCGGCAATGCGCTGACCTGGAGCCCGCTCTCGGCCGCGACCTCCGTCGCAGGCCCCGGCACCGTCACGGTGAACCCGGGCAGCCTGACACTGACGGGGGCGTGACGTGATCGCCTGTGCCGTCGCGCTGGTGCTGTTGATGGATGCCTCCGGCTCCATCAACGACGCCGAATGGGCGCTGCAGCGCGACGGCACGGCGGAGGCACTGACAGACCCCGCAGTGCTGGGCGTGATGCGCAGGCAGGGTGCGGTGGCGGTGACCGCCATCGCATTCGCCGAAACCACGCGCGTGCTGGTGCCGTGGCGCGTGGTGGAAGACGACGCGAGTGCGGCGGATTTCGCGGCCGCGTTGCGCGCGGCGCCGCGCGGGTTGTCGGGCGGCACCTGGATTGGTGCAGCACTGGAACGCGCCGGTGCGGCGCTGGAAGAAGCGCCCTGCACGGCCGAGCAGGAGGTGGTGGACATCGCCTCCGATGGCGGTTCGGACGAAGCGCCGGCCGAGGCTGCGCGCGCCGCATTGGAACTGCGCGGCGTGCGGGTGAACGCGCTGGGTGTCGGGACACTCCCCGGCGATGACCCGGCGCGCTGGCTGCGCGCGCATGCCGTGACACAAGGCGGCTTCGCCCTGGCCGCCGATGGCTGGGCCGGCTTCGCCCGCGCGATGCGGCGCAAACTCTCGATGGAGCTTGCCGCGGCAACGCCATGATCGCGGCGAAACCGCGCCGCATTCCGGCGGCATCTTTGCGGTGCTAAAGGAAGTCCCATGAACGCCGCCTGGTGGAAGAATCGTCGTGTGCTGGTGACCGGGGGCGCGGGCTTCCTGGGCAGCAATCTGTGCCATGCGCTGGCGGGGTTGGGCGCGCGCGTCACCGCACTTGATGCAATGTTCGACGAAGGTGGCGCGAACCCGCGCAACCTCGATGGCGCGGGTGTCATGCTGGTGCGCGGTGACCTGCGCGACACCGAATTGCACAGCCTGGCGCGCGGTGTGGATGTGCTGTTCAACCTGGCCGCGCAGACCAGCCATATGGGCGGCCAGAAGGACCCGGTGGCGGACATCCACATCAATGCGGTGGCGCAGGTGCGGCTGGTTCAGGTGATGCGCGAAGTGGCGCCTGGCGCGCGCGTCGTGCATGCGTCCACGCGACAGTTTTATGGGCGGCCGTTGTATCTGCCGGTGAACGAGATGCACCCGGTGAATCCGCCCGATGCGAATGGCGTTTCGAAATGGGCGGGCGAACAATACTGGCTGCTGGAATCGCGCGTTCTGAAGCGCCCCGTCGTGTCGCTGCGGCTGACCAATTGCTATGGCCCACGCCTGCGCATCCGCGACGCGAAGCAGACCTTCCTGGGCATCTGGATGCGCCGCCTGCTGGAAGGCGAGCCCTTCGAAGTCTGGGGCGGCGAGCAGCTGCGCGACCTGGCTTTTGTCGATGACGTGACGGCCGCTTTCCTGGCCGCCGCCGAACACGCCGACAGCGCCGCTGTGAATGGCCAGGTGTTCAACCTGGGCGGCGCGCCACCCGTCTCGCTGCGCGAGCTTGCCGATCTGTGCATCGCCGCCAATGACGGCCAAGGCAGCTTCGCCACGCGCGAATTTCCCGCCGACCGCGCGCCGATCGACATCGGCAGCTACCATGCCGATGACGCTTCCTTCCGCGCCGCCACCGGCTGGTCACCGCAAGTGCCGCTGGCGCAGGGTTTGCGCCGCACGCTGGACTGGTATCGTGAACGTTTGGAAGACTACCTTTAGGATCGCCGCCATGAACGCACCCATCCCCGTCATCGCGCAGGCCGATCCCGGCGCGGGCTATCGCGCGCAGAAGCCTGAGATCGACGCCGCTGTCGCGCGCGCGCTGAATTCCGGCTGGTATATTCTGGGCCAGGAGGGCGCCGCGTTTGAACGCGAATTCGGCGCCTGGCTGGGTGATGGCATGCACGCCGTCGGCTGCGCCAATGGCACGGATGCGCTGGCGCTGATTTTGCGCGGGATGAATATCGGCCCGGGCTGCACAGTGGTGACCGTGTCGCACACCGCGGTCGCCACGGTGGCGGCGGTGGAGATGGTGGGTGCGACACCCCTGCTGCTCGACATCGACCCCGAACACTACACCATGGACGCCGATGAACTGGCCGCTGTGCTGGAAGACCCGCCGCCCGGCATTCCGCCCATTCGCGCGGTGATCCTGGTGCATATCTATGGCCAGGCGGGCGATATCACGCCCATGCTCGCGGCCTGCGAAAAGGCCGGCGTGCCGCTGATCGAGGATTGCGCGCAGTGCCACGGCGCGACCATTGGCGGGCGCAAGACCGGCACGATCGGCGCTGCCGCCGCGTTCAGCCTGTACCCCACGAAGAACCTCGGCGCGCTGGGCGATGGCGGCGTGTTGGCGACGCCCGACAAGGCGCTGGCCGAACGCATCGCCGCCATCCGCCAATATGGCTGGCGCGAACGCTATGTGTCCTCGCTGGTCGGCATCAATTCGCGGCTGGACGAAGTGCAGGCGGCGATCCTGCGCGTGAAGCTGACAGCGCTGGATGCGGGCAATGCGCGCCGGCGTGCGATCGCGGCGCAGTATGACGCGGCGCTGGCCGGCACCGCGCTGACGCCACCCGTGCGCCGGGCGGATAGCGAGCATGTCTTCCACCAATATGTGCTGCGCAGTTCGGCGCGCGGTGAGTTGATGGCGCGGCTGAAGGCCGATGGCGTGGGCACGGGCATCCACTACCCGGTGCCGGTGCATGAGCAGTCGGCCTATGCCGGGCGTATCGCGATGGGGCCAGCGGGGTGTGCGGAAACGTCGCGCGCGGCGACGGAGGTGTTCAGCCTGCCGATGTATCCGGAATTGTCGGACGCGCAGGTGGCGACGATTTGCGCGGCGATCGCTCGGCTCTGATCAGGCTTCCAGCATCACCTGGAAGCCCCCGAAGATCATCCGCTTGCCGTCGAAGGGCATCTCGGCCGACGACATCTCGTTGTTGGTCATGATCGCCTGCCAGGCGGCGTCGCGCACGGCGCGCGAGGGCCACATGATCCAGGAAAACACGACTGTCTCGCCCTCGGCACGCTTCACCGCCATGGGGAAGGAGGTCAGCTTGCCCTCGGGCACGTCATCGCCCCAGCATTCCATGATCTGGGTCGCACCATGGCGGCGGAACACCACGGCGGTCTGCTCGGCATGGGCGCGATAGGCGTCGCGATTGGCGTCGGGCACGGCGGCAACAAAGCCATCGATGTAGCTCATGTGGTTGGCCCTCCCTGCGGTTCGCCCGGCAACGCAATGCCGGTCAGCGCCTGATAGGCGCGAATCACAAACGCATCATCCTTGCCGCCATGCCCATTGGCGGCGGCGGCGATGAACATCTGCATCGCCTGCGCCGCCAACGGCACGGGCGCGCTCGCATCGCGCGCCAGCGCATCCACGAGGCCCAGATCCTTGATGAAGATGTTCACCGCCGAGAGCGGTGTCTCATCGCCCGCCAGCACATGCGCCATGCGATTCTCGAACATCCAGGAATTGCCGGCCGCACCCGTCACCACGCCATAGATTTGCGCAGGGTCCAGCCCGGCCTTGATGCCCAGCGCCATCGCCTCCGCGGCGACGGCGATATGCACGCCGGCGAGCAACTGGTGCACCACCTTCATGGTGGCACCCAGGCCAGGTTCATCGCCCAAGCGCCAGACCTTGCCACCGACCGCATCCAGCATAGGCTCAGCCGCCGCGAAGGCTTCGGGCGCGCCGCTCGCCATCACCGTCATGCTGCCGGCGGCGGCGGCCTTCGCGCCACCAGACACCGGCGCATCCAGATACAGCAACCCACGCGCCGCAGCGTCGGCTGCCAGCGCGCGCGCATCCGCCGGCGCCATGGTGGCCGAGACCACCAGCACTGCACCTGGCGCCATGCGCTGCGCGCAACCTTCCGCACCAAAAATCGCCGCGCGCGCCTGCGCCGCATTCACCGTCAGCACCAGCACGCCCTCGGTGCCGGCGGGGATGTCGGAGGCACGCGACACCGCCTGCCCGCCCGCCGCATTGAAGGCCGCGCGCGCGCCTTCGCTGGGGTCGCAGCCTGTCACCACCAGCCCCTTCGCCAACATGGAACGCGCGGCGCCCCCGCCCATGCTGCCCAACCCGATCGCGGCCACCCTCATGCGGAAAAGCTCTCCCGTTCGTTCAATAGCGCGGGG
>JAAFHD010000243.1 GCA_013298245.1 Alphaproteobacteria bacterium | reverse complement strand
ATCGCACTGCACGCGCTTGGCCTTCACGCCGCGCACGGCTTCATCGTGATGCGCGGCGCAGGCTTCGCCAGCATCCTCCAACAGCTTCGCCACTGTATTGATCGACACGTCCGCCATCCGCGACGTGGCGCGCATAGACGCTCCTTCGCAGAGCATCGTCAGGATGGCGGCGCGCTTGGCAGCTGGGAGCTTGTTCATGGCCAACACGACAACAAATATAGCGACCTAGCAAGCATTATGTTCAGTTTTCCCTATTGGGGTAAAAGGGGTTGAAGCTTTATGGTCGGCCCGTTATCCTCACACCGGAATCGGATCAAGGCGCTATGACTGAGACTGTTCACCCAGGCCGCGTGCTTGCCGCAGAGCTTGCCTCGCGCGGCTGGAGCCAGACCGACCTGACGTTCGTGCTCGGATGCAGCCCGAAGGTCGTGAACCTCATCGTCAATGAGAAACAGGGCGTCAGTCCGTCCATGTCCAAGGCGCTCGGTCAGGCCCTTAGCCTACCGTTTGACCACTTCGCGGCTCTCCAAAGGGCTTACGACCTCGCGATGGTCGCGGAGCCTGAAGCGGGCATTACGGCTCGGGCTACAATGCTGCGAACCTATCCCATCCGCGACATGGTACGGCGCGGATGGCTCCGCTCTGCGGCCACGGATGACCTCGGCGGCCAGCTCGCGCGGTTCTTTGAGACTGAGAGCGCGGATCGCATTCCTTACCTCGCACATGCTGCCCGCAAGACTGGATACGAAGAGCGTGCAATCGCGCCCGCACAGTTGGCTTGGCTTTTTCGTGTGCGCCAGATCGCCCGGGTAATAGCAGTTCCACGTTATTCGCAAACCGCATTGGCCGAAGCGGTGGAGCGGATGAAAGAGTGGTTGGCAGCACCGGAGGAAGCCCGACACGTTCCGCGCATCCTGGCAGAGTGTGGTGTGCGCTTCATGATTGTGGAGGCGTTGCCGCAGTCTAAGATCGACGGCGTGTGTATGTGGTTAGACGCTAAGTCTCCAGTGATCGCGCTGTCTACGCGCTTCGACAGGATAGATAACTTCTGGTTCGTCCTGCGCCACGAGTGTGAGCATGTGCTGCAAGGTCACGGCAGGCGCGTGCCCGAGGGCATGGTGGACGCCGACCTGCCCACCGGTATCGGAGACGCTGCGCCCGAAGTGCCCGAAGAGGAGCGCATTGCCAACGCTGCTGCCGCCGACTTTTGCGTCCCGCAGGACAAGATGACTTCGTTCATCCTGAGAAAGAACCCGTTCTTCTACGAAAAGGACGTGCTCGCGTTCTCCAAGATCAATGGCGTTCATCCTGGCCTTGCCATCGGTCAAATCCAGCGCAAGACCGGACGCTTCGACTATCTACGTAAGCATCAAGTCAAGATTAGAGAGTTTGTTGCTCCTGGCGCCATCGTGGACGGCTGGGACCGCCCCTTCAACATCGAATGAGGATGCAATGACGACCCAAGCCGAACATTTTCAATTGTTGTGGCGTGAATACGAGCGTGAACATGATCACGCTCCGGCCAGCGCACGCGAGGTCGTTGATTGGGCGGTCGCGAACAAGGGACTTGAACTGCCCCGAGTGGACCCCCGGGATGTGCTCGCAGCCCAAATGTCGCGGGCGCTGCGTGAGGAATATGCGACGGATGATAAGGGCCGGCGCTTTCGCGTTAATCACGCGGTCAGGATCACCAAAAACGGCGTGCAGACGACTTTCTGGGGCATCTTAGGTTTCGCGGCTCATTCGCACATGGAGCGGGCATTCACCCAGCGCCGCGAGCAAGTGATCAGCGACCTAGTTCAGCTGCAAGTGGACGTGGAAGTCTATAATGAGAAGGCCACGGATCAGCCAGACATTCAGCTTGTTCTGGACTTCGGCGACGACGTGGCCGAACGCCGCGCCGGTTAGCCTCAGGACTTTTTCCATCGAGCATCGGCGGCAGCCCGCGCTATTTCCGAGCGTTGCGTGTCCGTCAGCTTTGCGGTGCGCGCGGCGGCTGCATTCTTTGCGCGGAGATGCCGCGCTGGGGAAGACGGGCCTTCCTCTACCTCTTCGCCCGTAGCAATCCGCATCACGCGCACCGCGTTGCCGATCACGTCTGCGGGTCGCTTCTCGCCTCTTGGGCCGCGTGGCATCAGCCGCTCTTCCTCTGCTTTGCAACCAAACGCTCAAGGGCAGCCGCGTCGTACCGCTGTCCTGTGTCCACCTCTCGCGCCATCGCAGCTGTCGGCGCCGAGCGCAGCGCAAGCAAAGCTTCGTCCATCGTGAGATAGGCCGCGCTGCCAGCTGCGCCCGCCGTGTTCGACCAGACAATCTGAAACTTCATCAGTCCGCCTCCGTGCTACGAAGCCGGCATATAGGACGCGAGCCGCCCGTGCCAGCGCAACCTCAGCGGGGCAGAATTTCAAACTGAGACACTACCGCGTTTTGCGCCGGGCAGCGCGCTGTCCATGAGTGTTGACGCTTGCATAGGGAATGGGCGGCGGGCCAGCCGAAGGCCGACCCGCCCGCCAGGCGCATCACGTCATGCGGATCGGCGTCAGATCCTGGAACCAGCTCTGCGCCTGCACAAAACCCTGCACGCGGCGCGACATCGCCCGCGGGTTCAGGTCATGCGCCACGAACAGGAACAGCGCGTCATCGACCACGCGCGCGTGGATTTCCTGCAGCAGCGCCGTCTGCGCCGCGGTTTCAAACGTGTTGTACACGCGGTCGATGATCTGGTCGTACCAGGGGTCGGAGAAGAACCCCCAATTATTCGCCGCCGGCGGCGTCATGTCGGTCTTCAGGAAGCGGATCAACGCGCCGAACGGGTCCAGCGCCGCATAGCTGATGTTGATGGCGCTGATGCCGCGGTTGGACGGTGCCCGCGCCCCATCGCGCCAAAGGCCAAGCAGCGCGTTCCACTCCACCACCTCGAAGGTGATTTCGATACCGATGTCGCGCAGGTTCTGCTGGATGGCCTCGTTCATCGGCAGTGGCTGCATCTGCCCCGAGCCTGAGGGCGAAATACCAACCCGCGTGCGGATCGGGTTGGCGCGCGAAAAACCCGCCTCCGTCATCAGGCGGCGCGCTTCGGCGACATCGGTGCGGATCGGGTTGCGCGGGCTGCCATGCCAGGGGTGGCCCGGCGGCAGCAGACCCGCACCCGGCGACATCATGCCGCCCAGCATGCTGACCATGCCCGCGCGGTCGATCGCCAGGTTCGCCGCGCGGCGGACGCGCACATCGCGCCAGGGGCTGCCCTCGACCATGGAGAAATGCCAGGTCCAGTTGTGCGGATAGGCGTTGGAGACGATCTGCAAACCCGCCGCGCGCAATGCGGGGATGGCGTCGGGCGGCGGTGCCTCGATGAAATCGACCTGGTTGGAACGCAGTGCTGCCACGCGCGTATTGGCTTCGGGCAGCGGCAGCAGAATCAGGCGTTCGTGGCGCGGGATGCGGTTCGCGTCCCAATAGGTGGCGTTGCGCCCCATCACGCAGCGTTCGCGCACGGCGAAGGTTTCCAACCGATACGGGCCGGTGCCCACGGCGCGGTCCAGGAAGCGGTCCCAGTCACGGCCCGCGGCCTCCCACGCGCCCTGATGCGTGATGCCGACCCAGGTGAGGCCGAAGGGCACCAGCGAATCCGGCGTGCGGGTTTCCAGGATGAAAGTGTTGGGGCCATCGGCGCGCCAGGACGCGATGGTGGGCATGCGGATGCGCGCTTGGGCGGCCGCGCGCGGGTCGAAATGCGGCGCGTCATTGCGGAAGGCGCGGTCGTAGCTGAACACCACATCGTCCGCGGTCAGCACCTTGCCGTCATGGAAGCGCACGCCCTCGCGCAGCGTGATGATCCAGCGGCGCGGATCGGCCGGGTCGGTGCGCCAGGCGGTGGCGAGCCCTGGGCGGATGCCCGCCGGCGCATCGGCGCGCGAGAGGTCCCACATCACCAACTGGTCATAGAGCGTGATGCCCATGAAGCGGTGGCCCTCCGCACCCTGGTCGGGCACGCCGTTGGACAGCGGGATGGCGGAGGCGGTCATGCCGACGCGCAAGGTGCCGGTTTGCGTCTGCGCTTGCGTCACGTCGAAGGGCAGGGTGGCGGCGAGGGGGGCTGCGAGCAATGCGCGGCGGCTGGGTGTCATGGTGGCTTCCTCGGTTGGTGATGCATGGTCGGGTTGCGCGGCGCGACGGGCGAGGCTGCCCAGCGGCGCAATGCTGCAAGCGCGGCGAAGTCTTGCACAAGAGTGGGGCAAGGCGGCCGCGCCCTGCCCACGGCTTCAGCGCACCAAGGCGCGCGCCATCCGGTCAATGCCATCCAGCGTCATCGGGTACATCGCACCCTCCATGCATTCGGCCAGCATGCCGATGCTGGGCGTGAAGCGCCAATGCGCCTCGGGCACCGGGTTCAGCCAGGCCACGCGCCGGAAATGCTTGGCCACGCGCTGCATCCAGACGCGGCCGGATTCCTCGTTCCAGTGTTCCACGGAACCGCCGGGCTGGATGATCTCATAAGGACTCATGGATCCATCGCCGACGATGATCAGCTTCCAATCCGGCCCATAGGTGCGCAGCAATTCCATGGTCGGCTTCATGTTCGCGGCGCGGCGGATATTCGTCGTCCACACACGCTCATACAGGCAGTTGTGGAAGTAGTAGTGGCGCAGGTGTTTGAACTCCGCGCGCGCCGCGTTGAACATCTGCTCCGCGATGCGGATGTGGTCATCCATCGACCCGCCGATATCCAGCAGCAGCAGCACTTTCACCGCATTGCGCCGCTCCGGCACCATATGGATATCCAGCAGCCCGCCCTTCGCCGCGGTGTCCTGGATGGTGCCGGGCAGGTCGAGTTCCGTCGCCTCGCCCTTGCGCGCGAAGCGCCGCAACCGGCGCAGTGCGAGCTTCATGGTGCGCGTGCCCAGCGCCTCGTCATCGGCCAGGTCGGCGAATTCGCGCTTGTCCCACACCTTCGTCGCGCGCCGGTTGCGCGACTGGTCCTGGCCGATGCGCACACCCTCCGGATTGAACCCGAAGGCGCCGAACGGCGACGTGCCCGCGGTGCCGATCCAGCGATTGCCGCCCTGGTGCCGGCCCTTCTGTTCCTCAAGCCGCTGGCGCAGCGTTTCCATCAGTTTCTCGAAGCCGCCCAAGGCTTCGATCGCCGCCATTTCCTCCGGTGTCAGGTTCTTCTCCGCCAGTTTGCGCAACCACTCCTCCGGCAGCGTCGGCGTCTCCTCGCCTTCGGGCCGTTCCAGCCCCTTGAACACCTCGCCAAACACCCGGTCGAAGCGGTCCAGATGCCGCTCATCCTTCACCAGCGCCGCGCGCGAGAGAAAATAGAAATCATCCACTGACCAGCCCGCGACACCCGCCTTCATGGCCGACAGCAAGGTCAGCCATTCGGTGAGGCTGACCTGCATGCCGGCGCGGCGCAGTTCCTGGATGAAGGGCGCGAACATCAGCGCAGAGTGCCGGCCGGCCCCCACGCACACAAGTCTCTCACCTGTATCCACTCAACAACGGCTCCAACTCAAACTCGGCGGCCAGAAAATCAATCATCGCCCGCACCTTCGGCGCCAGGAATCGCCGCGTCGGGTACACCGCATGCACCGGCTGCGGCTGCGGCTCCCAGGCTTGCAACAGCCGCACCAGCCGCCCCTCCTCGATCTCGCGATCCACGAAGTGCCAGGCCGGCACCATGCCAATGCCAAGCCCGCCCAGCACGGCCGCCCGCACCGCCTCCGTCGTGCTGACCCGCACGCGCCCCGAAATCGGCACGCTGATCGCCCCTTCAAAATGCCAGACCGGCCCGCTGGCCAGGCGCGAATAGACCACGCAATCATGCTGCCGCAGCGCCTCGGGCGGCTCAGGCACGCCGCGCCGTTCCAGATAGCCGGGTGTGGCCACCACCACCCGCCGCGTCACCGCGATGCGCCGCGCGACCA
>JAAFHD010000242.1 GCA_013298245.1 Alphaproteobacteria bacterium | reverse complement strand
TACCCATTGCCGCGAATGGCCAGGTCGAAGCGGTTTTCCGTCTGCTGCAGATTGCCCTGTTCATTGATGCGATAAATCGCCGCGGTGCGCACACCCAACCCCACCTGCGCGCCCGATGGCAGCACCGTGCCGGTGTCCGAAGAGGTGGACCCCGCGCGCCGCAGATTCTGATAGATCAGGTCCTGGAATTCCGCGCGCCGGCGCTTGAAGCCGGTCGTGGTCATGTTGGCCAGGTTGTTGGAAATCACTTCGACATTGGTCTGCTGTGCCAGCATGCCCGTCGCGGCGATGTGGAGTGAACGCATGGTCATTGACCCCTGTTGATGAGCCGCGACAAGGCGCAGGCATCGGCGGCGATGTGCAGTGAACGCATGAACAGTTTCTCCGGCGCAGGATGCGGTCGATGGCGGTGGACAGGCGCTCGCCTTCGCGCTCGGCGAATTGTGATGCCAGTTGGAATTCGCGCACTTCGGCCATCATGCGCGTGACTTCGATCACAGGCTGGACATTGCTGCCCTCCACCGCACCTTGCATGACGGTGGGGCGCGCGATGGGCGTGGGCTGCTGGCCGGCGGCGTCGAACAGGCGTTCGCCCTCCGCGCGCAAGGTCTGGATGTTGTCGAAGCGCACGACGCGCAGCCGCCCCAGCGGCCCGTTTTCGGACACAATGGAACCATCGCCGCGCACTTCGATGCGGGTGTCATTCGGCGCGATGGCAATCGGGTTGCCGGCCTCGTTCAGCACGGCGTGGCCCTGCTGGTCCATCAGCCGGCCGTCGCCACCGACGGTGAAGCGCCCAGCGCGGGTATAGCGTTCGCCGCGCGTGGTCTCGACCGCGAAAAACCCTTCGCCCTGGATCGCGACATCCAGCGGATTGCCGGTGCGGGTGATGGCGCCAGGCTGGCTGTCGCGCCAGGTCGCGCGGTCCCAGGTGTAGCCCACATCGCGCCCACCGGGGATGCGTTGCGTGAAGCGCTGCTGGGTTTCGTGTTCCGCAAAGATAGGGCGCGAAAGACGAAACCCCGGCGTGTCCGCATTGGCCAGGTTGTGCGCGGTCACGGCCTGCGCGCGCATCTGCGCCGTCATCCGCGAAAGAACGATATAGCCGGGACTGTCCATGATTGCGGGGCTCCTTGCCCGGATGCTTGGCAAGCGCCGTGCCAGGTTTTCCGCGGGTTTTCGGCGGCAGGAATTGCCGGTGCGCGGCGCGCAATGCCCGGGCCGTGCGCGCAAGCTTTCGTTAACCAGAGCGTGCGAAAACTGCCGGGTGCGACAGATCGTCGCGCGCAATGGAAGGACCGGCGCCCCATGGCGGCCAGCAAGCCCGCACCCGCTGAGGCGGAAGCCGAAGCGCCGAAGAAGGGCGGCAAGAAGAAGCTGCTGCTGATCGCGCTGCCCCTGCTGTTGGGCGGAGCGGGGGCCGGCGTGTGGTTCTCGGGCCTGCTGGGCGGCGCACCGCCGCCCGAACAGGCCAGCGGCGAACCCGCACCACCGCCGCCGCGCCTGCCCGCCTTCGTGCAGGTGCCCGACATCACCGCCAACCTGAACGCCGCCGGCCGCCGCCCCACCTTCATCCGTCTGCGCAGCCAGATCGAGGTGCTGGGCCAGGAGGACGCGGCCGCGCTGCAGGCCTCGCTGCCGCGCATCGTCGACCTGTTCACCACCTATCTGCGCGAAATGCGCCCCGAGGAATTGCGCGGCTCCGCCGGCACGCACCGCCTGCGCGAAGAACTGATGGCGCGCGCCAACATCATCGCCCACCCCGTGCGCGTCACCGACGTGCTGTTCCAGGAAATCCTGGTCCAATGAGCGAGGAAGATGATCTGGCAGCCGCCTGGGGTGCGGCCATCGAAGACGCCGCCACCGGCGGCGGCGACACGACCGCGCCGACGGATGCGGCGCGCGTGCTGAACCAGGCCGAAATCGACAGCCTGATGGGCTTCGAGGGCGGCGATTCAGCCGGTGCTGGCAAGTCCGGCATGGAGCGCATCATCAGCTCCGGCCTGGTATCATACGAACGCCTGCCGATGCTGGAGATCATCTTCGACCGGCTGGTGCGCATCATGTCCACCTCGTTGCGCAACTTCACCTCCGACAACGTCGAAGTCTCGATCGACAGCATCGCCTCCCAGCGCTTCGGCGACTATCTGAACGGCGTGCCGCTGCCGGCGATGCTGGCGGTGTTCAAGTGCCGCGAATGGGACAATTACGGGATGATCGTGGTGGACAGCGCCATGATCTATTCGGTGGTGGATGTGCTGCTGGGCGGCCGCCGCGGCACCTCTGCCATGCGCGTGGAGGGGCGGCCCTACACCACCATCGAACGCACCCTGGTCGAACGCCTGCTGCGCGTCGTGCTGGACGACATGGGCGAGGCCTTCCAGCCGCTCTCCGGCGTCACCTTCGAATTCGACCGGCTGGAGGTGAACCCGCGCTTCGCCATGATCAGCCGCCTGTCCAATGCCTGCGTGCTGGCCCGCCTGCGCGTCGACATGGAAGACCGCGGCGGCAATATCGAATTGCTGCTGCCCTACGCCACGCTGGAACCCGTGCGCGAGATGCTGTTGCAGCAGTTCATGGGCGAAAAATTCGGCCGCGACAGCATCTGGGAAACCCACCTGGCCGAAGAACTGCGCCACACGCGCATCGCGCTCGATGTGGTGCTGGACCAGCAGGTGATGCCGCTATCCGTCATGCTGGCGCTGAAGCCCGGTGACCGGATCATCCTCTCCGCACCGCCGCAAGCGCCGGTCAAGTTGCAATGCGGCAGTGTCGCGCTGTTCGAGGCCGAACTGGGCCGCGTGGAAGACCGCCCGGCCGTGCGCGTGCTGGAAACCTTGCTGGGGGCACCCGCGCCATGAGCATGCTGGAATGGGCCGTGCAGGCGATCGTGATCCTGCTGCTGGGCGCGGCGTTGCCGCTGGCCTGGCGGTTGAATGCGTCGCTGTCGCGGCTGCGCGGTGAGCGCGAGGCACTGGCCGAAGCCGCGGCCAGCCTGGGTGACGCGACGCGCGCCGCCGAATCGGCACTGCTACGCCTGCGCGCCGCGGCCGAACTGGCGGGCCGCCAGGTCGCGGAAAAAACCGCGGCGGCAGAACCGCTGCGCGAGGATCTGCGCTACCTGGTCGAACGTGGCGAGACGATCGCCGACCGCCTGGATGGCGCGGTGCGCGCCGCCCGCACGGCCGATGCGCCGCGTGCGATGGTGAGGCCATGATCCCGCTGCGCGTGCTGCCCTTGGCGATGGCCGCGATGGTGGCCTTGGCGCTGGTCAAGCTGGAACGCGTGATCACCCAACCCGTCGAAATCGCGCAGCGGCCGATGGCGGCACAGGCACAACAGCCTGCGCCCACGCCCGCCGCAACGCCCGCACCCGCCCCGCCTGACGCCAATGCGGAAGCCGAGCGCGCATTGCTGGAATCGCTCCGCGCCCGCCGACAGGACATCGACCGCCGCGCCGAGGAACTGGCGCAGCGCGAATTGCTGATCCAGGCGGCCGAACGCCGCGTGCAGCAGCGTGTGGATGAAATGCGCGCGCTGCAAACCCGACTGGAAGCCGAAACCCGCGCCCGCGACCAGCGCGAGGAGGCAGGAATTCGTCAACTAGTCCGCGTCTATGAAGCGATGCGCCCGCGCGATGCGGCCGCGATTCTGGATGAACTGGAAATGCCCGTGCTGCTGCAAGTCATTGATCGCATGCGTGATGCAAAGGCCGCGCCGGTTCTGGCCGCGATGCGCCCGGACCGTGCGCGTGCCGTTACCGCAGAATTGTCGCGCCTGCGCGGCCGCCAACCCGACTGACAACCCCCGAACACCGCCCGAGGACCCGCCATGGACAAGAACATGAACATCCTGATCGTCGATGACTACAAGACGATGCTGCGCATCATCCGCAACCTGCTCAAGCAGCTCGACTTCGACAATGTCGAAGAAGCCAGCGACGGCTCGGAAGCGCTGGCCAAGCTGCGCGCAGGCAATTTCGGCCTGGTCATCAGCGACTGGAACATGGAACCCATGACCGGCCTGGAACTGCTGAAGGAAGTGCGCGCCGACCAGCGCCTGAAGAACCTGCCCTTCATCATGATCACCGCCGAGAGCAAGACCGAGAACGTGGTCGCCGCCAAGCAGGCGGGCGTGTCCAACTACATCGTCAAGCCCTTCAACGCCGAGACGCTGCGCGAGAAGATCGAGAAGGTGCTGGTCCATGCATGACGGTGACACGGTGGAACAGGCGGTGCGCCAGGTGCTGACCTCCATCAATGGCGACCTGTCGCCCAAGGAAACGCTGCTGCTGGGCGAGCTGCAGGGCCTGGCGGAGGAAATCACCCGCGCGCGGCAGGAAATGGCCGCGCTCAAGGTGGTGGACATCAACACCAGCCACATCCCCGTCGCGACCGACGAACTGGATGCGGTGGTCGCGCACACTGCCCGCGCCACCGATGAAATCCTCGACGCGTGTGAGGGGCTGGAACGCCTCGCACCCGCGCTGCCGGCAGCGTCAGCCACCGCCATCATCGGCGCCACCACCCGCATCTTTGAGGCGTGCTCCTTCCAGGACATCACCGGCCAGCGCATCGGCAAGGTGGTCACCGCGCTGAAGTCCATCGAAGACCGGCTGCGCCTGGTGGAAGAACGCTTCGGCCCCTTCCCCAGCAGCGCCACCGAGCCCGCACGCACCGACGTGCCGGAAGGCCGCGCCCTGGCCAATGGCCCGCAACTGCCGGCCACCGCTGCATCGCAAGCCGATATCGACAGCCTGCTGGCAAGCTTCGATTGATGCGCGCCCTGGTTGCCCTGCTGCTGGTGCTGGCCTGCTGGCCCGCTTCCGCGTCTGAACGGGTCGCGCTGCGCGTGGGTGACCACGCGACGCATGGCCGCATCGTCTTCGACTGGGCGGCGCCGCCGCGCTACAGCCTGGTCCAGCAGGGCGACACCATCGCGATCCGCTTCGAGGCGGATGCGAGCTTCCCCACCGATACGGTGCGCCGCATGCCGCGCAACGTGCTGGCCATCCGCGCCGTGCCTGGCGGCGTGGACGTGACCGTCGCACCCGGCGCGCAAGCACGGCATTTCCGCATCGGCAACCGCGTGGCGGTGGATGTGCAGGATGCGCCCGCGCGCGCCATCGCGGGCGAAACGCCCGCGCCAGCGGTCGCGCCACCGCAGCGCGCCATCGCGGCCTCGACGCCTGGCACAACGCCAGTTGCAGCGCCACCACAACGCGTGGTCGCCGCACCGGCACAGGTCACAACGCCGGCACCTGCGGCGGCGCCTGAACCAGCACGTCCCGCAACACCTGCACGCGCCGCCGCACCGCCGCCGGAACCCGCACGCATCGATCCCGCACCGCGCATCGTCGAAGCACCGCCCGCAGCCCCCGAACCACCCGCGCGCCGCACCGACGCCCTGCTGCCCTTCCCCACCGAAACCGGCGCCGCATTGTTCCAGCGCGGCGAGCTATGGCTGCTCGCCCTCGACACCGCGCCGCAATCATCGTTGGACGCCATCACCGAACTCGGCTGGCGCATGCAGACCATCCCCGGCGGCACGCTGCTGACCACCGAGGATGCCGGCCCTTGGCAACTCCGCCGCGCTGGTTCGCGCTGGCTGCTGGCTCGCGGTGCTCCCGCCGCCGCCGCCGCCATCCAACCATTGGTCGAAGGCCAGGCCGACGCCATCCTGGTGCTGCCCGTCCAAGGCGCGCATCGCGTGCTGAACATCCAGGACCCCGCCACCGGCCTGCCGCTGCTGATCGGCACGCTGCGCGCCGAGGGCGGGCAGGTCACAACACCCCGCCGCCTGGTGGACCTGACCCTGCTCGACACAGCCCTCGGCCTGGCGCTTGTCGCGCGCAATGACACGCTGGGCATGCGCGCCGGGCAGGACCGCTTCACCGTGCAGGCCGATGCCGGTGGGCGGCTGGCGCTGGGC
>JAAFHD010000241.1 GCA_013298245.1 Alphaproteobacteria bacterium | reverse complement strand
AATGTTGCAGTGCGGCTTGTTGCGTTCAAATTTGGCCTTGGCCATGGGTCAGCTCCAGCGAATTGATCCGTTTGGCCAAGGCCGCGCGCATGGAGCGGGTGACGGGAATCGAACCCGCACAACCAGCTTGGAAGGCTGGGGCTCTACCATTGAGCTACACCCGCCCGGCCATGGCGCAACGCATCAGCCGCCTGCCGCCCGAAACACCGGACGGGGAAGTATGGAAGGGGTTGGATTCGAACCAACGTAGGCGCAAGCCAACGGATTTACAGTCCGTCCCCTTTAGCCACTCGGGCACCCTTCCGCAGCACGATCGGCGAAGCCGGCCGGCAGGCGCGCGGGTTATGGCGGAACCGCGCGCGGTGTCAATTGGCGCGCGCGGCGGCCGGGCTTACCGCGCCCCCCAAAACATCAACCACTTGGCCGGCCATACCCACACAATTCCCGCCACCGCGAAGAACACGAATTCCACAAACCAATGCGTGCCGATCACGAAATCCGCCAGTAACATGACGGCCACGACATAAGCCGCAAATCCGAGTATTCCAATCAGGGTTGCGGCATTCGCTCTGGACATGAAATTCCAGATAAGCGCCTAGGGAATTCCCGCAAGCCCCCGCGACTCTGCTTGTATATGGCGTGGCGAAAGCCTAATCTATTCGTTAACGGAAAGATCGATGCGCCTTCGCATCCACCCTTCCAACCCAAAATCAGGAACCCGAAGCGCGTGGACGTGTCCGCCCTGCCCCCTGCCGAAGCCTCCGCGATGGACCTGAAGGCCCATATCCGCGGCATTCCGGATTTTCCGAAGCCGGGCATCCTGTTCTACGACATCTCCACCCTGCTGCGGCACGGCCCGGCCTGGGCGGAAGCCATGCGCCGGATGTCCGCGCTGGTCGCCGCGCGCAAGCCTGACGTGCTGGCCGGCATCGAATCGCGCGGCTTTCTGCTGGCCGCCCCCTTGGCCCTGCAACTGGGCCTCGGCTTCATCATGTTGCGCAAACCGCGCAAGCTGCCGGGCGCCACGCTCGGCCTCTCCTACTCCCTCGAATACGGGGAGGACCGGATCGAAATGCAGGCGGACGCGGTGCACAAAGGGCAGCGCGTTGTCGTAGTTGATGATCTGCTGGCCACGGGCGGAACGCTCGCGGCCTGCATCCGCCTTCTTGAACAAGCAGGGGCCACTGTCGCTGGTGCCGCCACCCTGATCGAACTTTCCTTCCTCAGCGGCAGGAGCCGCATCCATGTCCCCATCGACACGCTTATCACCTACGACGAGTGACGGGCTGCCGCCCGACATCGTCTTCGACTCGGGCGGCAACGCCTGGTTGAAGGGTGCTTTGGAAACCGTCGCGGCCGCTGGCTTCGACGGCCCGCTGGCATTGGCGATCGCGGCGGCGCCCACCGGCGTCGTCATCGCCGACCCCAACCTGCCCGATTGCCCGCTGGTCTTCGTCAACCCCGCCTTCACGCAGATCACCGGCTACAAACCGGATGAAATCCTCGGCCGCAACTGCCGCTTCCTGCAAGGTCCGCGCAGCGAGCGCGACACCATCATGGCGCTGCGCCGCGCCATCCAGAAGCGCGAGGCGATCCGCGTCGAACTGACCAACTACCGCCGCAACGGCACGCGCTTCATCAACGAATTGCGCATGTCACCGGTCTTCGATTCGGCCGGTGCGATGGTCGCCTTCGTCGGCATCCAGCATGACGTGACGGCGCGCGTGAAGGCGGAACGCACCGCACTCGCCGCCCGCCGCGCCGCCGACCGCGCCAACCAGGAAAAGAGCGACTTCCTGGCCTTCATGAGCCACGAAATCCGCACGCCCCTGCACGGCGTGATGGGCACGATTTCCCTCATGCAGGACACCGCGCTGGACGCCGAACAACGCGCCTATGCCGACACCGCCGCACGCTGCGCGCGCACCATGCTGACCACGGTCGATGAACTGCTCGACCTCTCGCGCATCGAGGCCGGCAAACTGGCCATCCACAACGACCCCTTCAACCTGGCCGACCCCGTCTCCCAGGTGCTGGATCTGGTCGCCCCCGCGGCCGCCGAAAAGGGCCTCGCACTTTCCGCCAGCATCGACCACCAACTGCCCGCGCGCGTCATCGGCGACGCCAAGCGCATGCAGCAGGTGCTGATGAACCTGGCCGACAATGCGGTGAAATTCACCTCGCGCGGGAGCGTGGAAATCCGGCTGGCGGCACTGCCCGATGGCCGCCTCGGCATCGCCGTGACCGACACCGGCGTGGGCATTCCGCCCGCCATCCGCGCGCGCCTTTTCGGCCGCTTCATCGGCCAGGAAGCCGATTCCAATGGCCGCGCCGGCGCGGGCCTGGGGCTTGCCATCTGCAAGCGCCTGGTCGCGCTGATGGGCGGGCAGATCGCGGTGGACAGCACGCCCGGCAAGGGCAGCACCTTCTTCTTCGACCTGCCGCTGGAAGCGGTGCCCGAATCCGGCACGCCGCCCTCCCGCCTGGCCCCGAGCGCAGAGGCCGCCTTCCCCGCCGCACCGCTCGCCAATGGCCGCATCCTGCTGGCCGAGGACGGCAAGGTGAACCAACTGGTCGCCGCCGCCATCCTGCGCAAAGCCGGCTACACCGTCGAACTGGCGCGTGATGGCGCGGAGGCCGTCGCCGCCGCGCAATCCAGCGAATTCGACCTGGTGCTGATGGATGTGCGCATGCCGCTGCTGGATGGCTATGCCGCGACACGCCAGATCCGCGAACTGCCCGGCCGCCATGGCCGCGTGCCGATCATCGCGATGACCGCCAGCGCAATGCCCGGCGATGCCGAACGCTGCGTCGAAGCGGGCATGGATGGGCATATGTCCAAGCCCATCGACAAGATCGCCCTGCTCGCCGCGGTGGAAGCCGCGATGAACACCAAGCCGCGCCGCGTGCGCGCCGTGGCCCCGGTGCCCGAGCCCGGCGCCACCGTGCCGCTGCTGGACCGCGAAACCCTGGAAGAACTGCGCTCTGCCGTCGGCCCCGGCCGCCTGCCGCGACTGATCCATGTCTTCTCGGAAGAAACCCGCGCACGCGTGCAACGCATGATCGCGAGCGATGATCCGCATCGCATCGAGGACGAGGCGCACACGCTGCTGGCGGCCGCCGGCACCTTCGGCTGCGGCGCGCTGCGCGATGCGGCGGCCGCACTGGAACGCGCCTGCCGCGACGGCGATGCCGCGGCGCGCCAAAAACTGCTGGCGCTGATGCCGGCGCTGGTGGACCGGACCTTGTCTTTGCTGCCGGGCGTGCCGGTGTCGCGCGGATTGCGCTAAGCGGCTTGACGCCATGGGCGGCGGGGCGGAGCCTTCCGCCCCATGGGACAAGAAACGCAGGGCCACAGCCTGGCCGTCGATATCGGCGGCACCTTCACGGATGTGGTGCTGCGCCTGGCCGATGGCCGGTGCTTCACCGACAAAACACTGACCACGCATCGCGATCTGTCGGAGGGCTTCTTCCGCGCGGTGGAATTGGCGCTGGGGCGCGCGGCGTTGCGCCCGGTGGAGGTCGATGGCGTGCTGGTCCACGCAACCACGCTGGTGACCAATGCGGTGATCGAACGCCGCGGCCCGCGCACCGCCTTCATCACCACCGATGGCTTCGCCGACGTGCTGTTGATCCGCAACGAACACCGCTACGACATGTTCGATCCGCTGATCGAATTTCCGCCGCCGCTGATGGGCCCGGCCGACACTTTCACGCTGCACGAACGCATGCTGGCCGATGGCACGGTGATGCAAGCGCCCGACTTGGAAGCCGCCGCCACGCTGGGTTTGCGCCTGGCGCGCGAAGGTTTCGCGGCGGCCGCCATCTGCTTCATCAACGCCTATCGGAACGGCGCGCATGAGGTGGCGGTGCGTGACGCGATGCGCGCGCTGGCGCCGTCTTTGTCGGTGTCGATTTCCTCCGAAGTCTCGCCACAAATCCGCGAATGGCCGCGCGCTTCCACCACCGCGATCAACGCCTACACGCAGCCCATCGTGCAGCCCTATCTGGCGGGGCTGGCGGAAGGTCTGGCCGCGCGCGGCTTCCCCAATGCGCCGCTGATCATGCTGTCCAATGGCGGCGTTGTCGGCACGCCAACCGCGGGGCGCATGCCGGTGCGAATGATCGAAAGCGGACCCGCCGCCGGCGCCCTTGCCGCCGCGCATTTGTCGCGCGTGCTGGGCCTGCCGCGACTGCTTTCCTTCGACATGGGCGGCACGACTGCGAAGGCGTGTTTGATCCTGGACAGCGCGCCATTGATCAGCGGCGAATTCGAAGTGGACCGCCGCTATCGCTACAAGCCGGGCAGCGGTTTTCCGCTGACCATCCCGTCGATCGACATGATCGAAATCGGCTCCGGCGGCGGTTCCATCGCGCATGTGGATGGGCTTGGCCTGCTGAAGGTCGGGCCGAAAAGCGCGGGCAGCGAACCTGGCCCCGTCTGCTACGGGCGCGGCGGCACGCAGCCCACGGTGACGGATGCGGATGTGGTGCTGGGCCTGCTGGACCCCGCGCGATTCCTGGGCGGCGATATGCGGCTGGATGCAGACGCCGCGCGCGCGGCGTTGGGCGCATTGGGCGCGCGCCTGAATGTGGACGCGACCGCCGCAGCCCGCGGCGTGTACCAGGTGGTGTGCGAACAAATGGCCGCGGCCGCGCGCGCGCACGCCACCGATCGCGGCGTGGATTGGCGCGGCTTGCCCATGCTGGCCTTCGGCGGCGCAGGCCCGGTACACGCCGCGCGCGTGGCGGAATTGCTGGACTGCCGGCAGGTGATTTTCCCGGCCATGGCGAGCGTGCTGTCCGCCTTCGGCACGCTGGTTTCACCCGTGCGGTTGGACCTGGCGCGCAGCGCGCTGGCGCGGCTGGACGAGTTGGATTGGAACGCCGTGCACGCGCTGATCGACGCGATGCGCGCGGAGGGCGAAGCGGCGCTGGCCGAAGCGGGCCTGCCCCGCACCGCCGCGCAATTCGATCTGGCCGCCGATGCGCGTTACGTCGGCCAACAGAACGAGGTCACCTTCGACGTGGCGGCGCTGGACGCGACCACCATCCGCGCGGCGTTCGAAACGGCGTACCACGCGCTGTATGGGCTGACGCTGCCGGATGTGGCGGTGGAGATCGTGTCCTGGCGCATCGTGGCGCGCGGGCCGGAGCCGCAAGGGGCGGCGCCACCGCCGCCAGCGGGCGGCAATACGGCACCGCGCACGCATCGCGCCATTGCGCTGGATGGTGCATCCGAATGGCCTGTCTTTGACCGTGCGTCGTTGCCGGTGGGCGCGCGCATCGAAGGCCCCGCGATCATCGAAGAACGCGAGACGACCATTGTGCTGCCGCGCGGTTGGAATGCGCATGTTCACGCCACCGGCGCGATCGTGGGGGAACGCTGATGGACGGCATCGAACTCGAAATCCTCTGGTCCAACCTGATCTCCACCGTCAGCGACCAGGCCCGCGCGCTGCAACGCATCGCCTTCAGCCCCATCGTGCGCGAAGCCGGAGACCTCGCCACCGCGCTCTTCGACCGCCAAGGCCGCATGGTCGCGCAAGCGGTGACAGGCACGCCCGGCCACATCAATTCACTGGCCGCCGCTGGCCAACATTTCGTGGCGCGCTTCCCGCCCGACACACTCTCGCCGGGCGATGTGCTGATCACCAATGACCCCTGGCTTTCCGCCGGCCATTTCTTCGACATCACCATCATGACGCCGGTGTTTCGTGATGCGCGCTGCATCGGCTTCTTCGGCAGCACCATCCACCACACCGATATCGGCGGCTACGGCGTCGGCGCCGGCGCGCGCGACGTGCATGAAGAAGGGCTGTGGATTCCGCTCGCGAAACTGCACGAAGCCGGCCGCCCCAACGAACTTCTGCACGACATCATACGCCGCAATGTCCGCACGCCGGACCACGTGATGGGCGACCTCTCCGCGCAAA
>JAAFHD010000240.1 GCA_013298245.1 Alphaproteobacteria bacterium | reverse complement strand
ACTGGACCAACCCCGGCGACGCCGGCGGCGCCCCCGACATCACCTGGACCCTGCCCGAGGGCGCCACCGCCACCCCCCTGCAATTCCCCACCCCCCGCCGCATCCCCTACGGCCCCCTAGTAAACTTCGGCTACGAGCAATCCCTCACCCTGCTGGCCACCATCACCCCGCCCCCCAACGCCCGCACCCCCTTCACCCTCACGGCCGACGCCACCTGGCTGATCTGCGCCGATATCTGCATCCCCGAGGAAGCCCGCTTCACCCTCACCCTGCCCATCGAAGCCACCCCCCGCCCCAGCCCCACCGCCGCCCGCTTCGAAGCCGCCGAGGCCGCCCTGCCGCGCCCCGCCCCCTTCGCCACCCGCGCCGGTTTCCAAGGCAACCGCGGTGCCATCGAATTGTCCGGCCTCCCCGCCGGCACGGTGCGCGAGGCCTTCTTCTTCCCGAACCTCCAATCCTGGCTGGACAACACCGCCCCCCAGCCCATGACTCTGCGCGACAACCGCCTGGTCCTGCCCCTGCAAACCCTGGCCCCCCCACCGGCGCAAATCGAAGGCATCATCGCCATCACCGACAGCCAGGGCATCCGCGCCGGCTTCACCGTCTCTGTCACCCCCGGCGCCATGCCCGCCACCGCGCCCGCCTTACCCTGGTGGCAAGCGGCCCTGCTGGCAGCCCTGGGCGGCCTGATCCTGAACCTGATGCCCTGCGTCTTCCCCATCCTGGCGATGAAGGCCGTGGGCCTGGCGCGCATGGCGGGTGCGGCGCGCGCCGAAATCCGCACCCACGCCGCCCTCTACGCCGCCGGCGTGGTGGTGGCCTTCCTGCTGATCGGCGCGGCCATGGTCGGGCTGCGCGCGGCGGGCAGCGCGGCCGGCTGGGGCTTCCAGTTCACGCAGCCCGTGTTCGTCGCCGCCATGGCCTGGCTGATGCTGGCGGTGGGGCTGAACCTCTCCGGCGTCTTCGCGCTGCGCGGGCCGGCGACGGGCGGGCATGGCAGCGCCTTCGGCACCGGGTTGCTGGCGGTGGTGGTGGCGACACCCTGCACGGCGCCCTTCATGGCCGCGGCGCTGGGGGCGGCCATGGCCATGCCGCCGGCGGCAACACTGGCGGTCTTCGCGTCACTGGGTATCGGCATGGCGCTGCCCTGGCTGCTGCTGGCCGCGGCCCCCGGCGCCGCGCGCGCCCTGCCGCGCCCCGGCGCCTGGATGGAGCGCCTGCGCCAGGCGCTGGCCTTCCCCATGTATGCCGCCGCCGCCTGGCTGGTCTGGGTGCTGGCGGAACTCTCGGGCGCGGATGGTGTGGCCCTTGGCCTGGGCGGCGCGGTGCTGGTGGGCTTCGCGGCCTGGGCCTTTGGCGCCGCGCAATCCGCCGGCGGCAAGCTGGGCCGAGGTGCTGCCCTGGTCGCGCTGGTGGGCGCGCTGGCGCTGCTGCCCGGCATCGGCAGCGCGCCCGCGCCGGCCGCGACCAGCACCAGCCACGAAGCCTGGTCCGCCACCCGCGTCGCGGAACTGCACGCCGAAGGGCGCCCGGTCTTCGTCAACCTCACCGCCGCCTGGTGCATCAGTTGCAAGGTGAATGAACGCGTGGCCCTGGACACCGAGGCCACCCGCGCCGCCTTCGCCGCGCGCAACGTGGCCGTGCTGGTGGGCGACTGGACGCGGGGCGATGCCGCCATCACCGCGCTGCTGCGCGAGCATGGGCGGGAGGGGGTGCCGCTTTACCTGTTCATGGCGCCGGGGGCGGCGGCGGTGGTGCTGCCGCAGATACTGACCGAAGGCATCGTTCTGCGCGCGGTCGGTGGGTAGTGCGTCGCTGATGGCGTGCATGGGCCGCAAGCGGACCGCCTGCTTCTCGGCCGAGGAGCCAGAATCCGGACGTTCGTTCAGATCAAGCGGCTGGACCGCTCACGCCCCATGCGGACATTGCAGCGCATTCAATGGCTGGTGGGCCAGGTGGCGACGATGACGCACGCTGTGGGCGCTTTGGGGTGAGCGCAGTATCACACGAGCAGCACGCGCAAGTCTGCGACCGCAGGCGCAATCACTTGCGTGAAATCCCCGTCGGACGTGAGGACGACATAGTTGCGTTCGACCGCCTGCGCCGCGACCCAGAGGTCGTTCTCGTCGATCTGCAGCTGTTGGCCGGTCACGCGGTCGGTCCAGCCCTCCACCCAGCGTGGGATCCGGCGCCGAACGTCAAGACGCGCCAGCGCCACGCTCGACTTGACCATCGCGAAGGCATCCGCCGTGTGCCGCGTGATCTGCGCGAGCGGATGCTCCTCGGTGCGCGCGAGGCAGGTCTCGATATGCGTGAGAGGCTGGCCGGCCGCGCGGGACAGCGCGAGTCCGAAGCGTAGCTCGCCGATCGTCACGACCGACACGAGCTGGGCAGACTTGGGCGGAAGGGCGGCGACCGCCTGGCGGATTGTCGGGTGGTTCGGGCGCCGGGCATCATAAAGCACGGACACCAAATTCGTATCGAGGAGATAGGTGTCCATTCGCTAATGGACGTAGAGCCTTAGCCGCTCCACCTCTCGGTCCGGAGCCGGTGTAAAGGCGTCCAGGGCCCAGGGTCCCAGATTCTCGCGCAGCAGCGGGCCAATAAATTCGTGGAGCGGGACGTAAGCAGTGAAATTCTCCGGCAGCCAGCCGGCAAATGGATGCCCGACGCGACGCTCCGCTTCATGGCCGCGAAACGCCTCAAATAGCCGCCGTTCCAGGCGCGGCGGCAGGTCATAGGCCTTGAGGAGCTGCGCATCGACCTCGATCAGCAGCCGTTCGAGCCAGCTGTCGGTGTCGGTGGTTCGAAGCGCCTGGGCCGCCGCGGTGGTGAGCGCCTCGCGATAGCGGTTGACGGCCGCCACAACGTCGCCGAGCGCGCCGCGCTTCGGGAGCGGTAACAGCTTCATGATCTCGTTGGTCAGATGCTGGTTCGACGCCCGTTCGAGCACGAACGCGCTGGCGAGCGGGCTGTTGATCAGCGCCTCGATCGCCTCGGGAGGCAGATCGGCCGATGTCGACCAGATGCCGAAAAAGGCCTGTGATGGCACGAGTCCGCTGGCATCGAGCGCACCGTCGAGCCGCCAGGGACCGCGAGAGCGGCGCGCGACGTTGACCAGGACCTTTGTTTTGTCCCAGGGGCGCCCGAGCGGTCCCAGACGGTAGGCGGGCTCCTGCCGAATATCGACATAAACGGTGCTGGTGATGCCGAATTGCAGGAGCGAGTCGGCCGGCTTAAATACGCCTCTGACGAAGCCATCGCGCGGCCGCGCGCTCGAGCCGGCGGATTGGCTGAACCACTGCAAGCCGCGATGAATCTCGGCTACGCGGCCGAGTATCGGATAGCCGGCCAGATATTCCCACAGCTCATCGAGCGCACCGATCCAGAGCTCGCCCGAACGCACGACCTTCGTGCGGCGACGTTCGGCGGTGACCTTGCCGTTCGCCAGAAAGCCGGCGCGATCGCGATCGGCGACGACCGTGGCACGCAGCCTCGTCGGTACATCCTTGTCGCCGATGTCTGCGCGCGGGCCGGTCGCGATGATGACCGCTGCTTCAAAGCCGGCACGCTGGAAGATGCGGTCGGGGAGCGCGGTCAACTCGATCCGATCGTAGCGCTCGGCGAGCAGTTGGCGTAGGTCGGCATATTGCTGCTGCCGCAAGAAGCCCTGCGGAAGCACGAAGCCCAAGGCTTCCGGCTTGGCGTCGAGCAGGGTGCGAAGCACTGCCATCGGCTTCGAGAAGGATTTGGCCGCCATGTCCGGGTAGGCCTTACGATCGTCGCCGTCGAAGTCATCCCAGGGCGGGTTGCACAGAATGACGCGTTTGCCCGCCGCACCGGCTACGAGCGCGCCGTCCTCGAACAGATTCTGTGGCGCGATCTTCCAGCCATTGGCGTTCGGATAGTCCGCGAGGATAAGCGACAGCGTCGCAACCTCGCAGGCAAAGCTGTCAATCTCCGCGCCGCTGATGCGCGACACGAGGAAGGCGTGCCGTTCCTCGCCCGTCAGGGTCTCGGGCAATTGGTCGCGGAGATGCCGAAGGGCGGCGACGAGAAAGGTGCCTGCGCCAGCGAAGGGCTCGTAGATCGAGATCCCGGCCAAGTCGAACCGACCAAGATCGAGCTGGCCGACAACATATTCCGCAACCTGCCGAGGCGTGCTGTGCGTGCCGAACCGCTTTCGCGTGTCGGTGGTCACCAGCGTGTTCTCATAGACGAACGCGAGGCTGTCCGAGGAGATGTTGCGGAAATTGATCGCGCTGCGCAGCAACGACCAGGCTGCCTCGACCGCAGCGATCGGGACGACGCCGACCGCCGACCGCGACAGGTGATCGAGATGGTAATAGGCCTCGATCCCAGTAAGTACCTCCCGTACGGGCGCGTCCGCCCAGGATGCCGCGTCGGGATGCCGGCGATCGATAAGGATCTTGGCGGCGAGCAGCCGAAAGGTCGTGCGAAATGCCGCTTCCTCGCGCGCGGGATCGTCAATCCCAGCGAGGAGCCGCGCGATCACCTTGGTCAGCAGCCGATCGAGCTTCTGCTCGATCTCGTGCTCGATCGCCGGCATCAAGCCGAGGTCGACGAAATCGAGCTGGTAGGCCGCCTGGGATTGGCCGAGCGATTTGGCCCGGTGGACCGCATGCGGGTTCCAGCGGCCGGCGTTGCGCGCGAACAGTTCGGCCAGCGCGTCGAGCGGGACGCGCTCAGTCAGGCGGGGCTTGCCCTCCGCGCCAACCCGCCAGACACCAACATCCTCATCCCCGATAGAGAGAAGGATCGGCGCGCCGAGCGCGCGGCGCCGCAGGATCGCCTCGACATCGTGCATGCCCGTGATCACGCCAAATGCCGCCGAGCGGTAGGATTCGGGCACCTGCGTGAACGCGGCGAGCGCGACGTGTTGCTCCTCACCCGCGGCGGACAGCACGTCGGCGAAGCTATATTCGCGAATGAGCGCTTCCGGCCGATAGCCGAGAGCGCGCAGCCCCGCTTCGATCTCAGCAAGCGCGGTCACGACGCGACCCCCTCGGTGGCGCGCAAATCCGGACCAGCCTCGCTGTCGGCCTGCGGCTCGCTGCGGCGGATCCCAACCGCCGGAAACAGTTGAAGCTGCGCAATGTGCTCGGTGACCCCGAAGCCCTGCGACAGGATCTCGAGATGGTCGTTAAGCCGCAGGACAATGGCATCTTCATCGGCGGGGACCGGCTCGTTCGCCGTGAGCAACGCGCAATGCTCGAGTCCATAGATCGCGAGCCTGGTACCCCACAAGCTCGGAAAGGAACGACCGCTCAGCAAATCGCGTGCGCGTGCCAGGAGGTCGCGATGCACCTGGAGCTCGACGTGAAACCGGGAACGCATGACGACAGCCAGCCGCAGGAGGAGCACCGTCTGCCAGCCAAACTGCGCCTGCTGGCCCCGCCGTGAGGCCGGAAAGTCGGGAAGAATGAGGCTGCGCCGCACGGTCCATTCGCGCAACTGATCCGCCGACAGTCCGGTTAGAATAAGGACATCTCGCGATCTGATCAGGCGCACGACTTCCACTCCGGGTCGGGTGTGATACCCAAACTTAGGTTGGGTATCACACCCAATCTCGACCGCAAAGCGCTTTGTTCCTGATCTGTCTGGTACCCTTCAAGCCGAGTTGGCAGGGCTCGGCCTTCCAAAAGCGAGGGCGCCCGGAGGCGCCCTGGACGTCACTCTATACCCACTCCGACGCTAACAGCGAAATCCAGCGCGTAACGGTCAATGTCGTTCGCATGAACAAGCGGCCGCTTTCGGGAAGCGCGCGAAGGTGCTGCACGGCTTGGATGGGCGCAAAGCGGACTCGCAAGGCGACCCGGACCATGCGCCGACCCGATCGGTTTGGCCCGCCTCACCGCATCGCCATGCGATGCGGCCGTCCGGCCCGCCTCACTCCCGCCGAATATTCCAAAACAGGT
>JAAFHD010000024.1 GCA_013298245.1 Alphaproteobacteria bacterium | reverse complement strand
CGCCGCCTGTTGCAGGCGCTGATGACGACCGAGGAAGCCGCCGCGCGCATCGCAACACTGTGGGTGGGCAGTGCTGACGACGCGCCGGTGGAAGCGGCCGTGCGCGAGGCGGGCGGCACCTGGACGGATCTGGGCACTGTCGAACGCGGCGCCTTGCCGCTGCCAGCACTGGCGACCGCGGGCTTCGCGCTGGATGCCAATGGCGTGTCCACGCCGGTGCGCACGCCCTTCGGCTGGCATGTGCTGCATGTGACCGATATCCAGCCGGGTGCGACGCGCGCGCTGGCGGAAGTGCGGGAAGAACTGCGCCAGGAAGTCGCGGCCGAGAAAGCCGCCGATGCGGCCTTCGACCGCGTCAACCGCATCCAGGATGCGCTGGCCGGTGGCGCCAGCGTGGAGGAAGCATCGCAGCGCTATGGCATGCGCGCGGTCAGCGTGCGCATCGATGCGGTGGGGCGTGATGCGAATGGCCAGGAGGTGGCGCTGCCGGTGCCGCCTTCCGCGCGGCGCGCCTTGTTCCAGGAAATCTTCACCACCAGCGCCGGTTCCGCGCCGCGCTTGCAGGAAGGCGATTTTGGCTTCGCGGCCATCGAGGTGCGCGCGGTCACACCCGCCGCGCTGCGCCCCTTGGCGGAGGTGGCTGATGAGGTGCGCGCGGCCTTCATCACCGATGCGCGCCGACGCCATCAGGAACAGCGCGCGGCGGCGTTGGTGGCCGCGACACGCGCCGGGCGCAGCCTGGAAGACGCGGCACGAGAGGCCGGTGTTGCGGTCGAAGCCATCGGGCCATTCCTGCGCACGCCTGGCCAGGGCAACCCGGTGCCGCGCGAATTCCTGGGGCCGATCTTCGAATTGCGCGCGAATGAAACCACGATGATCCCGGGGCCCAACAGCTTCGCCGTGGCGCAACTGACCGGCGTGACGGTGGCTGACCTGACGGACCAGGCCGAAGCCCTGGCGACACTGCGGCAGGAAGGTGCTCAAGCCGTCGCGGAGGATCTGGAAACGCAATTCGCCAATGCGCTGCGCGCGCGTTCGGATGTGCGGATCAATGCACGTTTGCTGGAACAGCTCAGCCGGGAATAAGCTGCGCTTTCCAATCGAAGGATTCTCGCCCGTGGACCAGCACGCCCCCGCCACCTTGCCCACCGCCGCCGGCGGCAGGCTGGTCTGGCGTGAGCGTGTTGCGGACCTGGAAACGCCTGTCGGTGCCTTCCTGAAACTGGCGGATGGCAAGCCCTATTCCTTCCTGCTGGAAAGCGTGGAGGGTGGGGCCGCGCGCGGGCGTTATTCCGCGATTGGCCTCGCACCTGACCTGGTCTGGCGCTGCCGCGACGGCCAGGCGGAAGTGAACCGTCACGCGTTGACGGCACCGCACGCCTTCACGCCCGATGACCGCCCCGCGCTGGCATCATTGGCGGCCCATATCGACGAAGTGCGCATGCCCCTGCCGCCCGGCGTGCCGGCGATCGCGGCGGGGCTGTTCGGCTATCTGGGCTATGACATGGTGCGCCTGGTCGAACGCCTGCCGCAGCTGTGCCCCGATGTGCTGGGCGTGCCCGATGCGGTGCTGATGCGCCCCACCGTGATGGCGGTCTTTGACCATGTGCGCGACATCCTGATCCTGGCCAGCCCCGTCTGGGCGGGCGATGACGCAGCCGAGGCAGAGGCACGATTGGACGCGGCGGAAGCCCTGCTGGACCGGCCCGTGCCGCGCGCGGCACCGCCCGCCGCGCTGCCCGCGCCCGGCGAACCGGCCAGCAATTTTTCGCGCGATGGGTTCATCGCGGCGGTCGATCGCGCGAAGGAATACATCCGCGCGGGCGATGCGTTTCAGATCGTGGTGTCGCAGCGTTTCGCGGTGCCCTTGGCGCTGCCGCCGTTTGCGCTGTACCGCGCGCTGCGGCGGATCAACCCCGCACCCTACCTGACGTTTTTCGACTTCGGTGGTTATGCGACCGTGGGCGCATCGCCCGAAATCCTGGTGGCGTTGAAGGAAGGCCAGGTGACCTTGCGCCCGCTCGCCGGCACGCGCCCGCGCGGCAAGACGCCGGAAGAGGATAAGCGCCTGGAGGCCGAACTTCTGGCCGACCCGAAGGAGCGTGCGGAACACCTCATGCTGCTCGATCTGGGGCGCAATGATGTGGGGCGCGTGGCCGCACTGAAATCCGTGCGCGTGACGCAGAGTTTTGGCGTGGAGCGGTACAGCCAGGTGATGCACATCGCCTCCGAAGTGAAGGGCGAATTGCGCGCGGGGCTGTCGGCGCTGGATGCGCTGATGGGCGGCTTTCCGGCCGGCACATTGTCCGGCGCGCCCAAGGTGCGCGCGATGGAAATCATCGAGGAACTGGAACCCTCGCGCCGTGGAATCTACGCCGGCGGCTTCGGCTATTTCTCGGCCGATGGCAGCATGGATACCTGCATCGGGCTGCGCACAGCGCTGGTGAAGGATGGCGTGATGTACGCGCAGGCCGGCGCGGGCGTGGTGGCCGATAGCGACCCCGTGGCGGAATACGAGGAGACGCAGGCCAAGGCGCGCGCCCTGTTCCGCGCGGCGGAGGAGGCGGTGCGTTTCGCCGGCCTGCCGCGGCGCGGTTGAGGAAGGTTTCGCGGCGTGGCTGATGTGCTGATCGCTGGCGCCGGCCCGGTGGGGCTGGCGCTGGCGCTCGCACTGCACCGGCGCGGCATCGTGGCGCGCGTGCTGGAGAAGCGCGATGCGCTGTCCACCGCGTCGCGCGCATCGACCTTCCACCCGGCGACCTCGGATGCGCTGGATGAATTGGGTGTGCTGGCGCCGCTGCTGCCGGGCGGCATGCGCGTGGATCGCATCCTGTGGCGGCGCGGCGATACCAGCGCCACGCTGGCGCTGGACGTGCTGGCCGATGAAACGCGCCACCCCTTCCGCTGGCATCGCGAGCAGCAATACCTGACGCCCGCGCTGCTGGCCGCGCTGCCCGCGGGCACCGTGCGCTTCAACGCCGGCGTGGTGGCCTGCGAACAGGATGCCACCGGCGTCACGCTGCACGCCGCCGATGGCACCACGCATCGCGCGCGCCACGCCGTGGGCTGCGACGGCGCCTCCGGCGCGCTGCGCGACCTGGTCGGCATCGCCGCCGAAACACAGGACTACGCGCACCGCGTGCTGCGCATCCTGACGCCGATCGACCTGCGCGCGCATGTGCCGGGCCTGGACGGCCTGGCCTATCTGCACGCCGATAGCGGCTCCTGCTCACTGCTGCGCATGCCGAGCAACTGGCGCCTGATCTTCCGCATCCCGCCCGAGATGTCGGACGATGCGGCGATGGACGACACCCACGCCCGCGCGCGCATCGCGGCCTTCCTGCCAAGCTTGCGCGACATGCCGATCGAAGGCCGCGACGTCTATGGCGTGAAGCGCGCCATGGCGGTGTCGTATCGCGCCGGCCGCGTGATGCTGGCGGGCGATGCGGCGCACCTGACGAACACGCGCGGCGGCATGAACATGAATGCCGGCATCCATGACGCGATGACGCTGGCTGCGGCTCTCGCGCAAGGTGACGCAGCACTCGACCACTGGGCGGCGGCGCGTTTGCGCGTGGTGCGCGAGGCGCTGCTGCCGCGCACCGATGCGCGCGTTTCCGGCGGCGATGAGGTGGCGCGCATGGCCGCGATGACCCGCGACGAACAACGCGTTTGGGCAAGGGAGGCCAGCATGCTCGACATCGCGCGCCTGGGCGCAGCATGAACCGCCGCTGGCACCCCACGCATCGCGTGGCACTGCTGACGCCCAGCGCGAACCCGGCGGTGGAACCCGAATTGCGCGCGCTGCTGGCACCGCAGGCGGCGCTGCACGCAACCCGCCTGCCGGTGATGCCAGACACCACCTTGGAACAGCGCAACGCGGTCTACCTGGCAGCGGCGGAAACCGCACTCGGCAGCTTCGGCGCGTTGGCGCTGGACGCCGCGATCATCGGCATCACCGGCCCCAGCTACGCGCTGCCGCCGGCGGAGGACGCGGCGTTGCAGACGCGGCTTTCGGCGGCGCGCGGGATGCCGGTCTGGCTCGCCTCGCGCGCCATCGCGGCGGCACTGGAAGCGCTGGGCGTGTCGCGCCTGTTGCTGTTCTCGCCCTACCCCGGCTGGCTGACGGAACGCGCGGAAAACTACTGGCGCGCGGCGGGCGTGGAGCTGGTCGGCTCTCACAAGGTCAGCGACACCTTCCGCGCCTACGAGATGTCGCCCGAGGAAGTCGCCGACGGCCTGGCCACCCTGCGCCCACCGGCCGATTGCGCCGTGCTGCTCTCCGGCACCGGCATGCCCACACTCGACGCCATGGCCTGGATGGCGCCGCGCATCGGCGTGCCCTTGCTGTCTTCCAACTTGGCCTGCGGCTTCGCGGTGACGCGCGCGCTCGGCCTGCCCGCCACCGAGGCGATGGCCGCCTGCTGCCCCGCGCTGCTCAGTCGCTGACGGTCACGCCGCTCTCGCGCACCAGCGCCGCCCAGCGCGCGATTTCCTCACGATGGAAACGCGCGAATTGCGCGGGCGGCATGGTCGCCAGGCGGAAGCCCGCAGCCTCCAGACGTGGGCGGATGGTGGCGTCCGTCAGCGCCGCTTCCGTCGCGGCATGCACACGCGCCACGATGGGTTCCGCCGTGCCCGCCGGCGCGAAATAGCCAAACCACGCATCGGCGGAGAGATAGGCGAAACCTTGCTCCGACAAAGTCGGCACATCCGGCGCATCGGCGAAGCGTGCATCGCCACCCACGCCCAGCGCGCGCAGGCGCCCATCGGCCACCAGCGTCGCCACACTCGCCCAGCTCGCCATCATGAAATCCACCACGCCCGCGACCAGGTCCTGCACCGCGGGTGCCGCGCCGCGATACGGCACATGCGTCGCATTCAGCCCGTTCCGACGGCTGAAGGTCTCCGCCACGATATGCGCGGTGGAACCCGCCGATGGCGAGGCATAGCTGGTGGGTTGCCGGCGCCCGCGCTCGACCAACGCGGCCACGCTGCGCACGGGCGATGCGGCCGGCACCACCAGCGCATGTGGCACACGCGCGACCAGCGTGATCGCGGCGAAACCCGCGGCGTCATAGGGCAAATTCGCGATCAGCGCGGCGTTGGTCGCATGCGTCTGGTTGTTGCCCAGCACCAGCGTGTGGCCATCCGGCGCGGCGCGGAACGCGGCCTCGGTGCCGATCACGCCGCCGCCGCCGCCGCGATTGTCGATCACCACCTGCTGGCCCCAGGCCTCCTGCCATTTCGCGCCGATCGCGCGTGCCAGCACATCCGTCGTGCCACCAGGCGGGAAGGGCACGATGACGCGCACCGGCCGCGCGGGGACATTCTGGGCGAAGGCGGGAAGTGCGAGGAAGGGCAATGCGCGGCGGGCGATCATGCGCGCAGAATGCCAGAGCGTGCCGGCCAAAGGTAGCACGATGGCGGTCGCGGCGAATTTCGTTGCGCCTGCCCGCAACCAGGCGCAGCGTGACGTCATGAAGCACGCCATCCTGTTCTGCGCGGTCGCGCTGCTCGCGGCCTGCCAACCACAACAGCCGCCACGGGCCGATGCGCCGCGGCCCGCTAGCCGCGAACGCGCGGCCGCACCACCACCGATCGAGATGCCGGCCGCCCCGGAATCAGGCGGCGGCTATTGAAGGCCTGAGGCCAAGCCCTGGGCCTGGCGGCACGCGCATCACACCCGCTTCCACCGCCGGCATCGGCCCTATATCTTCGGCCAGGAAGCGCCCCATCGGGATGCCACAATCGGGGATGGGTGCCGGCAGGGCGCTTGCCACATGCAGCGCGACCGCGGTGCCGATGGCGCTCTCCAGGCTGACGGTGACGGTCACCTGAACGCCGGCTTCGGCGCAGGCGGCGATGATGCGCGCGGCGCGGTCAGGCCCGCCGGCGCGCTGGGTTTTCAGGATGATCACATCGGCCGCGCGGGCCGCGATGATGGCGCGGATGGAGGCTTCGTCGGTGGCCGATTCATCCAGCGCGATGCGCACCGGGGACGCGGCACGAAAGGCGGCGATCTCGGCCAAGGGGCGCGATGACGGGATGGGCTGTTCCACATAATCCAGGTCGAAGCGCGCCAATGCACGAACGTGGTCCAGCGCCCAGTCCTGGTGCCAGGCTTCGTTGGCATCCAGGCGCAGGCGCGCGGTTGGCACGGCGGCGCGAATGGCGGCAACGCGCGAAAAATCCTCGGCGCGATCGGCCCAGCATTTGATCTTCAGCGTGCGGTAGCCCTCCGCGACCAGGGCGGCGGCGCGGGCAGCGGCGGCGTCGGGCGTCTTCTCCGTGACCAGGCCGTTCACCGGCACCTCGTGCGCCGGCGCCGCGCCCAGCAGCGCGCCAAGCGGCACGCCGGCCGCGGCCGCGCGCGCGCTCATCCAGGCAGCCGCGATGCCGCAGCGCGTGCGTGGTGCGATGTGGTCGATGCGGGTCAGGAAATCATCCGCCTCGGCGGGGATGCCGGCCAGTGCGGCGCGTGTTTCAGCGGCCAGCGCTGGCGCGTCGAAAGGCATGTGGATGGGTGGTGCGGATTCGCCGAACCCTTCGGCACCCCAGGCTTGCACGCGCACCAACAGCCCGCCGCGTTCGGTCTGCACGCCCTTCGCCCAGCGGTATTCCTGCGCCAGCCGCAGGCGATAGGGTTGGATGTCGATCATGCTTCCCCCTGCACCATCACGCAGCGTTCGGGCGGCAGGTGCAGCGTGACCGCCTCGCCCTCCGCGCGCAGCGTGGCGGAGGTGCCTTGCACGCGCAGCTCAGCGCCCGCGACAGCCACCAGATATTCCACGATACGGCCGCCGAAGACGACACGGGTGATGGTGCCGTGCAGGTTGTTCAGCGCGCCGGCATCGAAGGCGATGTGCTCCGGGCGGATCAGCAGGGAAAGCGGGCCATCGGGCGGCGCGCCCGCGCTCGCGATGCGGCCGAGCGGTGTGTCGAGCCAGGTCAGCGCGCCATCGCGCGCGGCGACGGTGCAGGGCAGCACATCCGCCTGGCCCACGAAGCGTGCGGCGAAGACGGTGCGCGGGCGCAGATACAAGTCGCGTGGCGGCGCCAGTTCGACCACCACGCCATCGCGCATCACCGCGACGCGGTCGGACAGCGCCATCGCTTCCTCCTGGTCATGGGTGACGTAGATGGCGGTGGTGCCGATGCGCCGTTGCAGGTCGCGCAGTTCGACGCGCATCTGATCGCGCAGGCGGGCGTCGAGGTTGGAGAGTGGTTCGTCCAGCAGCAGCAATTTGGCTTCCTTCACCACCGCGCGGGCGAGTGCGACGCGCTGCTGCTGGCCGCCAGAGAGCATGGGCGCGGGCCGGTCGCGGAAGGCGGCCAGGCCCACCATCTCGAGTGCGCGTTCCACGCGGCGCGTGGCGGCGGCACCGGTGATGCCCATGGCGTCCAGCGGGAAACGGACGTTTTCGGCGACACTCATATGCGGCCAGATGGCGTAGGATTGGAACACCATGGCGATGTCGCGCTTGGCGACAGGCAGGCTGCCGCGGGCGTCAAACACCGTCTGGCCGGCGATGCGGATGGTGCCGGAATCCGGCACTTCGAGGCCCGCGACACAACGCAATGTCGTGGTCTTGCCGCAGCCCGATGGGCCGAGCAGGGTGAAGAACTCGCCCTCCCGGACATCCAGCGACACAGCGCGCACCGCGAAGGCATCGGCGCGCTTGTCGTAGCGCTTGTGGAGGTTTTCGATGCTCAGCATCAGGCGCGCCGCCTTTCGAGGATTTGCCAGGCGATCAGCGCGGCGAGCAGGGCGCCCACCAGCCACACGCCCACGGCCGCGGCACGCGTCGGTTCGCCGCCCTGCCAGTAGTCCCACAGCAGCGTGGTCATCACCTGGTTGTCGCGGCCTTGCAGCATCAGTGCGGTCGAGAGTTCGCGCATGGCGTGCGCCAGCACCCAGATCCAGATGCCGGCGATGGCGGGCCACAGCAAAGGCAGGGTGATGCGGCGCAAAACCATCGCACCGGATGCACCGCTGGTGCGGCCCGCTTCTTCCAATTCAGGGTGCATCTGCACCATGACGCCGCCCGCGGCGCGCGTGCCGAAACTGAGGTAATCCGTGGCATAGGCGACGATCAGAATCCACACCGTGCCGTAGATCGCGATGATGGGGTCGAGTGTCAGATACACATAGATCAGCGCGACACCCATCATCACGCCGGGGATGGCGATGGGCAGGAAGGACAGTGCATCCAGCACGGCGGAACCTGGTGCGCGCAGCCGCACCGTCACCCAGGAAATCAACGTGGATAGAACGGCGACGAGGGTGGCCGCGATGCCCGCAACCAGCAGTGTGTTGGCGGCGGCTTCCAGGACGCGCGGGCTGTCCAGCAGGTCGCGGTGG
The DNA here is from genome assembly GCA_013298245.1 of Alphaproteobacteria bacterium. GTDB lineage: Bacteria > Pseudomonadota > Alphaproteobacteria > Acetobacterales > Acetobacteraceae > Rhodovarius. Next base: position 9,809 of record JAAFHD010000024.1, on the reverse strand, counting down.
TTTTCGAGCGTCACCATGGAGAGTGCTGCCCAGCTGGGGCGCGCTTGGAAGGGCATCAGGCTCATCCAGGCCAGCATGCCGACGGGCAGCACGACGGCCAGTGTGAAGTAGAGCGCGACCAAGCCGAGTGCTGCATGGCGCCAGCGGCCAAGGCGCATGCGGCGCGGGCGGAACCCTTTGCCGGTGATGGTGCGGAAGCGCGCGGCCTCGCGCGTGAAGTGGCGATAGACGAAGCCCAAGCCCAGCAGCAGGGCCAGGAACAGCGTGGCGAGTGCGCCGACCTGGCCATAGAGGGGGATGCCGCCGGGGGCCTCGTTCGCCAGGTAGAAAAGCTGGGACGAGAGGACGAAGATGCGCGCGGGCATGCCGAGCGTGCCGGGGATTTCGAAGACGACGAAACCGACGATCAACAGGAAGATCGCGGCCGCCATGACGGCGGGGCGCAGCAGCGGAATCAGCACGCGGCGGAACAGGGTGAGGGTGGAGGCGCCGGATGCGAGTGCCGCTTCTTCCAGCGCCGGGTCCATGTTGCGGAAGGCGGGTGCGAGGAACAGGAAGGCGGTGGAGGTCAGCGCCAGGCCCTGCACGAAGATCATCGCGCCCATGGAATAGGCGTTGAACGGCGCCCACCCCAGAAGGTCTCGCATCCAGACATTGATGGCGCCGGAGCGGGGTGACAGCAGCATGGCCCAGCCGATCGCCATCAAGAGCGGCGGTGTCGCCATGGGCAGGATGATGAGCGCGCGGGTCAGGCGCGCACCCGGCATGTCGGTGCGTTCAACCAGCCAGGCGAGGATGGTGCCGAGGGTCAGCGCGATGGCGACGGAACCACCGGCGAAGACCAGCGTGTCACCCAGCAGGCGCGAAAAACCGGGCGCGCCATAGACGGCTGCGTAGTTGGCGAAGGTAAGGCCTGGCTCGAACGGCAGGCCAGTCGGGCGGAAGGAAGACAGTGCGAGAAACCCAAGCGGCACCAGCACCAGATAGGCCAGCAACGCGCCCAGAATGATCGCCGGCCAGGCGCGTGCCATGTGTCTCCCCCGGCGGGGAGCTTAGGGACCTTAGGATCGGCGGGTCAATCTCACCCCACGCCGCGCAGCGCGACGACCACGCCGTTGTCGGCCATGTAGTAGGCGCTGCCATTGGCGATCGCGGGCGCAATCTGGGCACCCGCGGGCAGGCGCAGCCGCGCGCCGATTTCGCCGTCGGTCGCTTCGAGTTCAAACAGCTGCGCGTGGCTGCCCGCGACCAGCAGGCGCCCGCCGGCCAGCACCGGCGCGCCCCAGGTGATGCGGCCGCGCTGGCGGCGGTCATCCTCGAAGCGGGGCAGCTGGGTGATCCAGCGCACGCGGCCGTCGTCGCGGCCGAGCGCCATCGCCTGGTTGTCGAGCGAGATGAGGAAGACCCAGTCGCCGGACGACCAGGGGGTGGCGACACCACCCACATCGCGTTCCCAGACGCGGCGGCCGGAGCGCAGGTCGATCGCGAGGGCGGAACCACCAAGGCCGACGGCGAAGACGCGCCCGCGGTCGATGACGGGCATCGCGACGATGGCGCCGAGATCGGCCATGGAGGCCGCGGCCGCGCGGTTGGAAGCGAGGCTTTCGGACCATGCGGGACGACCATCGGCCACGCGAAGGGCGACCAATTCGCCCGATGGCATGCCGCAGACGGCCAGGTCATCGGCCACGGCGGGTGCTGCCAGGCCGAGTGCGATGGCGCGCGTTTCCTGGCCCGTGTAGGCCCAGAGCTGGCGCCCATCCTCGGTGGAATGGCACAGGATGGCGTTGGTCACGGTCGGGATGAAGATGCGGTTGCCGGAAACCGCGATGCCACCGCGAGCGGCGCCCGCAAGCCCGGCGCGCCAGCGGATTTCGCCGTTCGCCGGGTTCAGCGCCATGATTTCAGCCAGGCCCGTGGCGACGTAGAGCGTGCCATCGGCGAAGGCCATGCCGCCGCCCATCGCACCGTCGCGGTCACGACGCGGGCGGGTGTCCGCCTGCCAGCGGCGGCCGCCGCGCGCGATGTCGAGCGCGGTCACATAGCCGAAGGCGTCCATGGCGAAGAGCGTGTCGCCAGCCGCGATCGGCTGCGCGGTCAGGCGCTGGCGGAACCCCATGCCGGAGCCGATGGAGGTGCGCCACACCTCGCCCAAGGGGCGCGGCAGGGCAGGGTGGCCGGGGGCGTGGTTGACGGTGCCGCCGGGCTGCAGCCATTCGGCGTTGACTGCGGGTTCGGGCAGGGTCAGGCGGCGGTTGGCAGCGTCGGTGTCGACGCGCATCTGCCGGTCGGCCATGGAGATGACAGGCACGCGTTCACCGGGCAGCGGCACCTTGGAGGTGGTCAGCACGCTGTCGGCCAGGTCCTGGATGGTCTCGCAGCCGGCGAGCAGCACGGCGGCGCCGCCCAGAAGTGCGATGCGTCGAGACTTCATCCTTCAATTCCCGTCAGCAGTCGTTGCGCGCGCTCGCGGATGCCGCGCGGGGTGTTGTCGTCCGACGCCAGTTCGGTGAGGCGGCGGCGGGCCTCGGCGGCATTGCCGCGGGCGATGGCGGAGAGCGCCAGAACCTCGCGGGCGGAGGCGCGCCAGGGGCCGGCAAGCAGGGGGGTCATGCGGGATTCGATGTCGGCGGGGTTGCCGCCTTCCAGCGCATGCATGCCCCACATCAGGGTGCCGAGGTCGCGGTAGAGTTGGTCGGCGCCCGAATCGGAGGCGACCTGGGTCCAGAGGGCAAGCGCGCGGTCGCGTTCGCCGGCTTCGGCGGCCAGGGCCGCGGCGCGCAGGCGGGTCAGGGTGCGGTAGCCGGCCGGCGCGTCATTGCCGATACCGGCCAGGCGTTCGGCGATGGCCTTGATGTCCGCACCTTCTTCGGATGCGGCGCGCGTCGCGTTCAGGTATTGCGCGGCGGCCGCGGTGGCCTTGCTGTTTTCCCACCATTGCCAGCCCTGCCAGCCGCCAACGCCGCCCAGGATCAGCATGGCGAGCGCGGTCAGCGCGCCGCCCCATTTCTTCAGCAGGGCCTGCGCGCGTTCCTGGCGCAGTTCCTCTTCGACCTCATCGACCAGATCCGGCACGGGTGATTCCCAACTTGATGGCCGGGGGTATAGAGCAGTTTTTCGCGGCGCGGAAATGGCGCGGTGCGGCGTATGGTGCGGGTTGCGACAAATTCCGGGCCGGGCGGGCGGTTTGCCTTACTATCTTGCTATCTTGCGATCTTACCGGCGCCCCTGGGGGCGTTGTGGGGGACGGATTCGGTTGTCGAAACAGCGGGTTGTGGATAGGACAACCGGCCTGGAATGTCAATGTATTCCTGGGCGTGGCGCAGTGGGCTGTTAAGGCTGAAGCGCCATGATGGCGGAATGCGACACCTTCTCCCGCTTGTGCTGATCCTGCCGCTGGCCGCCTGTGATGGGCCGGCGATTGTCGCGACGGCGGGGGTGAATATCGCGGCGCTGACGCTGGCGGGGCGGACCGTGCCGGATATGGCGGTCTCGGCGGTGACGGGGCGGGATTGTTCGGTGGTGCGGCTGGATCGGGGCATGACCTATTGCGGGCCGGAGGCGGGGGCGGAGGCGCCGGTGGCGTTTTGTACGCGCAGCCTGGGTGCTGCGGATTGCTGGGAACAGCCGGTGCGTGGGTATCGGGGGGTGGCGGATGCGCCGGTGGCGCGCGCGGATGCGGGGCGGAGGTGGCATAATTTGTGGTAGGTGTTGCGATGCGCGCCGGGAATACGTATGTATTGAAGCCGTATTCAGGAGGCCCCGATGCCCCGCGCCAGCCTTGAGACCAGCCCGCGCTTCACCATGGAAATCCCGCTCGAGGCCAAGGCGCGGCTGATGCGCGCGGCGGCAACCCAGCACCTGACGCTGAAGGACTTCATGCTGGGCAACGCGCTGCGTGCGGCGGATGCCGTGCTGGAACAGCATGAGCGCATGACGCTGTCGGAACGCGATACGCGGCGCGTGCTCGAGCTGCTGGACAACCCGCCCAAGGCCAACGCGCGGCTGGTCGCCGCGGTCAAGGCTGGCCGCCGGGTGTGACGCCCGCCCGCGAATGGCGGGAGGAGGCGATCAGCCGCGCGCATGACCGCCGCGGATTTGATTGCGGCGAACCGGCGCTGAACGGCTTTCTGCAGCAACACGCGCGGCAATCGCATGACAGTGGCGGCGCCAAGACCTGGTGCGCGGTGATCGGCGTTGAGGTGCTGGGCTATTACAGCATCCTGCCCGGCCAGGTGGATTTCGACCTGCTGCCCTTGGCCGAGCGGCCGCGTGGGCTCGGGCGGCATGCGATCGGCGCGTTTCGGCTGGCGCGTCTTGCCGTCGCTTTGCCATGGCAACGGCGCGGCATTGGCGCGCAACTGCTGAGCCACGCGATCAGCCGCTGCATGCGCGCCGCGTCCGACGTCGGTGGCAACGCATTGCTGATCGACGCCAAGGATGACGCGGCGGCGCGGTGGTATGCGCAATTCGGCGCGTTCAGCCTGCTGGACCGGCCGCACGCGCTGGTGCTGCCCTTCGGCACCTATGCGGATGCACTGCGCCAGGCGCGGCAGCCACCCTTGTAGGCTGTGCGCAACGCGGGCCATCCTGTCCTCAACCGAAACGGAGGACACGCATGGAACTCGGCATTGCCGGCCGCACGGCCATTGTCTGCGCGGCATCGAAGGGCTTGGGGCGCGGCTGCGCCATGGCGCTGGCGCGCGAGGGCGTGAACCTGGTGATCGCGGCGCGCGGAGCCGAGGCGCTGGAGGCCACCGCCACCCAGCTGCGCGGCCTGACCAATGCCGGCATCACCGCCATTCAGGCCGATGTCACGACCGAAGCGGGGCGCGCCGCCGTGCTGGCCGCCTGCCCGAACCCGGATATCCTGGTGACCAATGCCGGCGGGCCGCCGCCCGGCGAATTCACGCAGTTTTCGCTGGATGACTGGCGTGCGGCGGTCGAGAACAACATGATCACCCCGATCGCGCTGATTGGTGCGGTGGTGCAGGGGATGATGAATCGCGGTTTTGGGCGGATCATCAACATCACCAGCTATTCCGTGCGCATGCCGATCGGGTCCCTGGAATTGTCCAATGGCGCGCGGGCGGGCCTGACCGGCGCGGTCAGTGCGCTGGCGCGGCGCGCCGCACCCTATAACGTCACGATCAACAACCTGCTGCCGGGGCCGTTCGATACCGACCGTATTCGCAGCAACTGGGCCAAGGCGGCCGAGGTCTCGGGGCGCAGCATGGAGGATGTCGCGCGTGATGGGGTGAAATCCATCCCCGCGCGGCGGCTTGGCACGCCGGAGGAATTCGGCGCGACGGCCGCCTTCCTGTGCAGCCAGCATGCCGGCTTCATCACCGCGCAGAACATCCTGCTGGATGGCGGCGCTTATCCGGGCACAATGTGATGATGAGCGAGTTCGATATCGAAACCTTCCAGCGCGATGGCGCGGTGCTGGTGAAGGGCGCCTTCACCGATTGGGTGGAGCCGCTGCGCGCGGGCATCGACGCGGTGATGGCCGACCCCAGCCCCTATGAGCGCAGCTATACGCCGAAGGATGGCTCGGCGCGGTTCTTCCAGGATTTGTGCAACTGGCAGCGGGTGCCGGCGCTGCGGGATTTCGTGCTGGAGGGGCCGGGGGCGGCGATCGCGGCGCGGTTGATGCGCAGCCCCGTGGCGCGGTTCTTCCATGACCATATTCTGGTGAAGGAACCTGGCACCTCGATCGTGACGCCGTGGCACCAGGACAGCCCGTATTACTGCGTGGGTGGGGAGCAGTCGGTGTCGTTCTGGATTCCGCTGGACCCGGTGCCGCGGGAGACGACGTTGGAATGCGTGGCGGGCTCGCACCGTTGGGGCGTGAACCACAAGCCGAAGCGGTTTGATGGCACGGATCTTTATGAGAATGACAGCAGCATCGAGCTGCCGGATATCGACGCGGCACGCGAAAAATACCGCATCCTGGGTTGGGCGATGGAACCGGGCGACGCGGTGGCGTTTGATTTTCACTGTGTGCATGGGGCGCCGGCGAATACATCGCCGGCGTTGCGCAGGCGGGTGATGTCGGCGCGCTGGGTCGGCGAGGACGCGTATTTCATCGACCGCAAGGGGCGCGGGTCGCCGCCGATGCGGCATTTGACCTTGGCCGATGGCGCGCCGTTGGATGGCGCGGATTTCCCGGTGGTGTGGCGCGCCTGAATTACCGCAGGAACAGCGTGGGCAGCGCCAGCGAGATCATCGGCACATAGGTGATCAGCATCAGGCACGCGAAAATCACGCCGATGAAGATGGGCAGATAACGCATCATCTTGTCGATGCTGGTGTTGGCCACCTGGGCGGCTGCAAACAGGTTCACGCCGAAGGGCGGCGTGATCATGCCGAGTGCCAGGTTCACCACCATGATGGTGCCGAAATGCACGCCGTCGATGCCGAAGCGTTCCGCCGCTTCGGCCAGGATGGGGGCGAGCACGATGATGGACGCACTCGTCTCCACGAACATGCCGACCAGGAACAGGAACAGGTTCACACCCAGCAGGAACCAGCCCGGGCCATCAAAGGTCGCGACCAGCCAGGCGGCGGCGGCATCGGGCACGCCCTGGCGGTTCAACAGCCAGGAAAACAGCCCCGCACAGGCGATGATGAACATGATGACGGCCGAGGAAATCACGCTCTTCTTGAAGATCGGCCAGAGGTCGCGCGGCGCCAATTCGCGATGGATCAGCATGCCGACGATCAGCGCATAAACGACCGCGACGACGCTGGCCTCGGTGGGTGTGGTCACACCGCCATAGATGCCGCCCAAGACCACCACGGGCATCAGCAGCGCCCAGCCGGCCTGGCGCGAGGCAGCGCGGAAGGTCAGGCGGCCATCGCCATCATGCTTGCCCCAGCCCTTGATGCGGCACCAGATCAGCACCGTCACGATCAGCGCGGCACCGATCAGGAAGCCGGGCAGGAAGCCGGCCATGAAGAGTTCGGGGATGCTGGTCTGCGTCGTGACGCCATAGAGAATCATCGGGATCGATGGCGGGATGATGACGCCCAATTCCGCGGCCGTGGCTTGCAAGGCGGCGGCGAAAGGCACCGGATAGCCATGCTTGATCAAGGCCGGGATCATGATCGCGCCGATGGCGAAGGTGGTGGCCACGGAACTGCCGCTGATCGCCGCGAAGATCATGCAGGTAACGATGCAGGTGCAGGGCAGCCCGCCCTGCACGCCGCCCACGATGGATTTGGCGAACTCCACCAGGCGGCGCGAGATGCCGCCCACATCCATCAAATTGCCGGCCAGGATGAAGAAGGGGATCGCCGCCAGCGGGAATTTGTCGAGCGAGACGAAAAGCTGCTGTGCGGCTACGATCAGCGGGAAATTCGTATAGCCCGCAAGGCCGATCACGGCGGAAATGCCGATCGCCACCGCGACCGGCACCGCGGCCGCGAAAAGCACCAGCATTGCTGTCAGCATCATGCCGCTCATCGGCGTATCTCCAGCCGCAACCATAAAGCGCGAGATTCAACGTTTTCGGCGATTCCGCCTCAACGCATCCCGCTTCAAACCGCGTTGTCGAGTTCTTCCGCGCGGCGGTCCAACATATGCGCGAATGCGCCCAGCATGGCGAAGGCAGCCCCCACCGGAATGGCGGCATAGCCCCAGGACATGCTGACCTCGAGCCCCGCCATTTCCTGGAACTGCACGCGCTCGGCCATGATCCAGCCGAACCAGAACAGCACGCCCATCAGGGACAAATTCGCCGCCAGCGCGGCCGCTTCCACCGCGCGCCGCACGGCACCGCGCGAATAGCGATGCGCCACATCAATGGACACCAGCGCACCGACGCGCAACGTGCCCGCGAGCCCCAGGAAGCACATCCAGATCAGCGCGGTGCGGACCAGCGCCTCGCTCCACGCCGCCGGGCTGTCCAGCACGAAACGCGCGACCACCTGCCAGAAACCGGCACCCGTCGCGATGGCCATGGCGGCACAGGCGCCGATCATCGCCGCCCCCGTCACCACCCGGTCCACCGCCAGAACGCCACGCCGTGCGGCACCGCGGGCACCGTCTTCGCCACCGGCGAGCCAAAGCGCCGCACCCACCGCGACGGGAGTGGCAATCGCCACCACGGTCAGCGGCATGACGTTCATCGCGTTCATGCGGCCACAGCCCGATCGCCTTCGGATGTTGTCATCCGAAGGCGTGAATCGGCCCGGCAGCAACTGGCTTTGATATGCGGCACCGACCGCATGTTACTGCGCGCGCCAGTCGCGGATACGACGCAACAGCGCGCCATCCAGCTCACGCTCATACACCGCGAAAGCCGGCGCCAGCGCGGTCTGGAAAGCAGCGGTATCAACCGTCGTCGTCACCGTCATGCCACGCCGGCGCAGCTCATCCACGCCGGTGTTTTCGTCCGACGTCACCCGCGCGCGGTTGGCCGCCTGCGAGGCCCGCGCCGCTTCCATGAAGGCCGTGCGGTCAGCCGCGTTCAACCGGCCCATGAAGCCCGGATTGCAGATCAACACCGCCGGCGAATAGACATGCGCCGTCAGCGTCAAATAGCGCTGCACCTGGTTCAGATTGTTCGCCACGATCACCGGAATCGGGTTTTCCTGGCCATCCACCGTGCCCTGCTGCAAGGCCGGCACCAGCTCCGAGAACGCCATCGGCGTGGGCTGCGCACCCAGCGTGTTGAAGGCGCGCATATGCACCTGGTTTTCCATCGTGCGCACCTTCAGGCCGCGCAGATCGGCCGGGGTGTTCACCTCACGGCGCGAATTGGTCAAATGGCGGAAGCCGTTTTCCAGCCACATCACACCCACCAGCCCACGCGCGTTGAACTGGTTCAACAGCCCCTGGCCGATATCGCTGTCCAACACGCCGCGCGCATGCGCGTAGTCACGGAACAGGAAGGGCACATCCACATTGCGCACCGCAGGCACAAAATTACCCACCGGACCCGTGGAGGTGATCACACATTCGGCGGTGCCGATCTGCACACTTTCCACACCCTCGCGCTCATTGTCATTGCGCTGGATGTTCACGCGGAAACGATTGTTGGTCAGGCGCTCCAGCGTGTCCTTCAACGCCTGCGCGCCTGCGCCGTAATGGCTGTTCAAGGGCAGCGCATGCAGCACCGTCATCTGGGTCTGCGCCATGGCGGGTGCTGCAAACAACGCGCCAGCAATGCCAGCGGCCAGCGCCAGGCGGCGCGTGATGGTCATGGACATTTGTCTCTCCCGGTCTTGATGAACCTGCATCGGGCTTAAGCAAGCGCGCGCCGCGACGCAAGGGGCCTTTCGCGGCGCGGGCGCGCGGGAGTATGCTGACGCCATGCAGCGAATCCTCCCCGCCCTCCTGGCCCTCGCACTCGCCGCCTGCGTGCCAGCACCGGCGAACCAATCACCGGAACAACGCAGCCAGGCCGCCACCGCCTCCGCCTGCCGCTCCGAAGCCGACCGCGTCGTCACACGACAAGACCGCGGCCAAATCCTGCGCGAAGACGAACGCAACGCACGCCTGGGCACCGAAACCGGATCCTACGGCGTGCGAACCCAAATCGACGCCCTCGGCCGCCAATTCCGCCGCGACCAAATCACCCAAGACTGCATCCGACAAAACCCGGCGCGCTGACGCCGTAGGGTCGGAGCGATGGCGTAGGTTGCTCTCTGGAGAGGGGCTTTGCCCCTCTCCAAACCTCACCCCACCAAAGGCCGAAAGGCCTTTGGAAACCATGAGTCTTGGCAAGGTTGAGGGAGGGGGCAGCGAGCGCCCTTCACCGATGGCGCGCCCTTGAAGCCCCCTCCCTCAACCTTGCCATAAC
>JAAFHD010000239.1 GCA_013298245.1 Alphaproteobacteria bacterium | reverse complement strand
AGCCGCAGCGTACATCACATAAGACCGGTGTGCCGCTTCACGATGGGCAATCGCCTCGAGCACACCAATGATACTGATCGCGTCAGCAGCTTTTACCTCAAAAGTCACAATTTCCAGCCGCTTTGGTAGGTAAACATAGCGCTTTACCCCCGCCGCAGTGATGTCGGGCCGCGTGAAGGTGCCGCCTGTGTCGCGCGATCCGCGGGAGTGCGTCTCGTCCACCCGTGCTTCGTCGAAGCCGAATCTATTGATCCACTTCAACTCAATGGCTGCCTTTAGAGGAGCGTAGAGGTCCCGCTCCCTGCCAGTTACTGGTGCCGGGTCTGTGCTGTCCTCGTCGACCAGACCTATGTCTTCGGGCGGGGGATCGGGCGTGGTCGCCTGAGATTCGGTGAATCTTACTGAGCCGCCTCTGCCGCGACCTGGGGCGATGCGGCCCTGTTCGACTAAACGGCCCTGGACGCGCCAGTAGAACTCCTCATCCCATCCTAGCCGCTGTCTGAGGTTTTGATTACCCGCGCTGCCTCCGCATTCCTCGAGAGCCATGAGGAACTCGTCCAGCCGGTTCTTTGTGAGCTTAGAGGGCGCCCACGCTCCCGCTTGGCTATCAGTCATAATGGATAATGGCTTGCGTCAGGCTTTACAGCAAGGTTTCGTCAGTCCGTATGCGCCTGGACGCGGCCAAAAACCTAGTTGGTGGCCGGCCGCACGCCCATGGCCAGCGTGCGCTCATCCATGCGCGGATCGTGCACAAGGCCGCGCCGCAGCGCCCAGACATTTTGCAGATGCAGCAGCTGGAAGGCCGGCACTTCCCGCGCGACCCAGCGGACGATGGCCTGGATTTTCCGCTCGCGCTCGGCGTCGTCCATGGTGGCGGCGGCGGCGTCGATCAGCGCGTCCAGTTCGGCGTTGGAATGGCGGCGCGAATTGGCGGCACCGGTGCGGCGATCACGGTCGAAGGTCTGCAGGATGTTGGTGAGGAAGGACAGGCCCTCGCCGGTCGAACTGCCCCAGCTGGTCAGCGACATGGCGAATTCCTGCCGCGCGCCACGGGCGGCGAAGGTGGTCCAGGGCAATGCTTCGACATCGGTGCGCACGCCGACCCGCGTCCACATCTGCGCGATGGCTTGGGCGATGCGGCTGTCATTCGGGAAGCGGTCATTCGGCGTGTGCAGCGTGACGCGGAAGCCGTTGGGGAAGCCGGCCTCGCCCAGCATGCGGCGCGCCTGGTCGGGGTTGTAGGCGGGCGGTTGCGTGGCGGGATCAAACGAATACACGCCGGCGGGCAGCCATTGCGCGGCGGGCACCGCCATGCCGTCCATGATGCGCGAGGTGATGGCGGTGCGGTCGATCGCCATGTTCAGCGCCTGGCGCACGCGCACATCCTGGAACGGGTTGCGCTGCAAGGGCGAGCCGTCATGCGCCGAAAGGAAGGCGCTGTTCCAGGTGGGCATGTAGGTGGGGCCCATATGCACCAGGCGCAGCGAGGGGATTTCGCTGATCGCCACGCGCCCTTCGCGGCGCAGGCGCGGCACGTCGGTGGGGGCGACCTGGTCCACGATGTCGATATCGCCGGCCAGCACGGCCGCGGTGCGCGCCGCGTCATTGGCGATGAAGCGATAGGACACGCGCGCCCAATGTTCGGCACCACCCCAATACGCGTCGTTGCGCGCAAGTTCGGTGCGGTCGGCCGGGCGGTGCGACACCACGCGATACGGGCCGGTGCCGATGGCCGCACGGCCGGAATTATAGTCTTCGGTGGCGGCGGTTTCGCCCACATGGCGGGAGACGATGGCGATGGACACCAGGTCCACCGGCATCAGCGGATTGGGGCGGTTGGTGTGGATGCGGATGGTGCGCGCATCCACCACCTCCACGCGCGCCACCGTGCGCAGCATGGAACCAAAACCCGATGGCGTGTTCGGCACATTGGGCGCGCGGCCGATGCTGAACACCACGTCGTCAGGCGTGAAGGCGCGGCCGTCATGCCAGGTCACACCGGTGCGCAGCGTGAATTCCCAGGTGGTGTCGTTCACCAGCCGCCAGGATTCCGCGAGGCCGGGGATCAGCCGCGAGCGCGCATCGCGTTCCACCAGACGGTCAAACACATGCTGTGCCAGCGCGTTGTTGGGGGCGGCGTTGAAGAAATGCGGGTCCAGGCTGGTGACCGAACCGCCGATGCCGATGGTGAGCGTCTGCGACATGGCCGGTGCGACGCACAGCATTGTGGCGAACAGCGCCTTGCGAATGGGCATATCCGACTTCCCCGTCATGCATTGACCTGTGAAAGCCTAGCCGTCTGACGGACGCCCTGCTAGGACACAATGACAATTTCGTCACGCTAAGGGAGACGGGCGATGCGGATCACCACAGCGATATGCGCGCTGGGCCTGATGGCCGGTGCGGCGCAGGCACAGACCATGACCATGACCATGGCGGTGGGCGCGCCGGTCACCAGCCTGGACCCGCATTTCCACCAGCTTTCACCCAATAATGCGGTGGCGCAGATGGTGTTCAGCCGCCTGGTCGGCACCGATGCGCAATCGCGCCGCGTGCCGGATTTGGCCGAAAGCTGGACCGCCGTTGCACCCACCATCTGGGAATTCAAGCTGCGGCGCGGCGTGCGCTTCCACAATGGCAGCGAATTCACCGCCGACGACGTGGCCTTCACCATCGCGCGCGTGCCGAATGTGCCGAACAGCCCGTCGTCTTTCGCGGGCTTCGTGCGGCCGATCACGCGCGTCGAAGTGGTGGACAGCCACACCATCCGCTTCCACACCGCGACCCCGTATCCGCTGCTGCCGCTGGATTTGTCCAACGTCTATATGCTGGACCGTGAGACGCATCAGAACGCGACGACGGAACAGTTCAACGCCGGCACCATGGCCGTCGGCACCGGGCCGTTCCGCGTGGTCAGCCACGCGAATGGCGACCGCATCGTGTTCGACCGCAACGACAATTTCTATGGCGAGGCGCCGGGCTTCGCGCGCGTGAACTACCGCATGATCACCAATGACAGCGCGCGCACCGCCGCACTGCTGGCGGGCGATGTGGATGTGATCGACCAGGTGCCGACCGCGGACCTGGCGCGCCTGCGCGGTGATGCGCGCGTGTCGCTGGCCGAAGTGCTGGGCCTGCGCATCATCTATCTGTCGATGGACCATGAGCGCACGGGGCCTTCGCCCTTCATCACCGACAATGACGGCCGGCCGCTGGCGCAGAACCCGATGAAGGACATTCGCGTTCGCCGCGCACTGTCCATGGCGATCGACCGCAACGCCATCACGTCGCGCGTGATGGAGGGCAGCGCGGTGCCATCCGGCCAGTTCCTGCCGCCGGGCGTGTTCAGCCATGTGCCTGGTATCGAGGCGCCGGCGTTTGACGCCGAGGGTGCGAGGCGTTTGCTGGCCGAGGCGGGCTTCCCCAACGGCTTCCGCATCACGCTGCACGGCCCGAATGACCGCTACCCGAATGACGGGCGCATCATCCAGGCGATCGGGCAGATGTGGGCGCGCGTGGGCGTGCGCACGGCGGTGGAAGCGCAGACCTGGACGACCTTCGTGGCACGCGCGGGGCGGCAGGAATTCTCGGCGTTTCTGATCGGCTGGGGGTCGAACCCGGATGGGTCGCACCCGCTGCGGAACCTGACCTCGTGTTTTTCGCGCGAGCGCGGCTGGGGCAATTCCAACCGTGGGCGCTACTGCAATGAAGCGCTGGACAACCAGTTGATCACCGCCATGCAGGAGCTGGACGAAAGCCGGCGCGAACGCCAGTTGATCGACATCCAGCGCGCGGTGTTCGCCGACCAGGCGATCATCCCGCTGCATATCCAGACGAATATCTGGGCCTCGCGCCGTGGGTTTGTGGTGACACCGCGGGTGGACGAGAGCACGATTGCGCAGAGCGTCCGTCCCGCGACGATGCGGTAACGGGACATGGCATTATACCTCCTCCGCCGGATCATGCAGTCCGGCTTCGTGCTGGTCGCGATGAGCCTGCTGGTTTTCCTCGGCGTCTATGCCGTGGGCGACCCCATCGAAATCCTGATCTCGCCCGATGCCGACCAGGAAGAGAAGGAACGCGCGATCCGGGCACTCGGCCTCGACCTGCCGCTGTGGCAGCAGTATCTGGTCTTCGTGAGCCGCGCCTTGCAGGGCGATCTGGGGCGGTCCTTCGTGTTCAACGAACCGGCCATCCAGCTGATCCTGCAACGCATGCCGGCAACGCTGGAACTGGCCTTCGGCTCGATGATCATCGCCATCATCATCGGGCTGCCCTTGGGTTTGTATGCAGGGCTGAAGCCGGACACGGTGGCGTCGAAAACCATCATGGCGAGCTCCATCCTGGGCTTCTCGCTGCCCACCTTCTGGGTGGGGCTGATGCTGATCATGGTGTTCGCCGTGCAGCTGGGATGGTTGCCATCAACGGGGCGCGGTGACACGGCCGTGCTGTTCGGCATTCCGTGGTCGTTCCTGACACCGGATGGCCTGTCCCATATCCTGATGCCGGCCTTCAACCTGGCCTTGTTCAAGATCAGCCTGGTGATCCGGCTGACGCGCGCGGGCGTGCGAGAGACGATGCTGATGGACTATGTGAAGTTCGCGCGCGCCAAGGGCCTGTCCCCCACGCGCGTCACCTTCGTGCATGTGTTCAAGAACATCCTGATCCCGGTGGTGACCGTGCTCGGGCTTGAGCTGGGCGGGACCATCGCCTTCTCGGTGGTGACGGAAACCGTCTTCGCCTGGCCAGGCATGGGCAAGCTGATCATCGACAGCATCAACGTGCTGGATCGCCCCGTCATCGTCGCCTACCTGCTGATGATCGTGGTGATGTTTATCGTCATCAACCTGATCGTGGACATCGTCTACACGCTGCTGGATCCGCGCGTGCGGCTGGAGACCAAGGGCACATGAGCACCACCACCAAAACCCCGGTCGTCGCGGTCGAAACGCCGTTCCGCCGCTTCGTCTCGGAATTCGCAGCCAGCAAGATCGCGATGGTGGCACTGGCCGTCTTCGTGTTCATCGCGCTGATCGCGATCTTCGCACCCTGGATCGCGCCGCAGAATCCGTATGACCTGGCGGTGCTGGACATCATGGACGGGCGGCTGGAACCGGGCGCCATTGGTGGCGGCGGCTATGTGCATTGGCTGGGCACCGATGACCAGGGGCGCGACATGCTCTCGGGCATCATGTACGGCTTGCGGATATCGCTGCTGGTGGGCTGTGGTTCGGCGCTGCTGGCCTGCCTGTTTGGCGCGACCATGGGCATGATCGCGGCCTATGCGGGCGGCAAGACCGACAGCTCCATCATGCGCGTGGTGGACCTGCAATTGTCCTTCCCCGCCATCCTGGCGGCGCTGATGATCCTGGCCTTCCTGGGCAAGGGCATCATGAATGTGGTCATCGCGATCATCATCGTGGAATGGGCGTATTATGCGCGCACGGTGCGCGGCTCCGCGCTGGTGGAACGCAACCGCGAATACATGGAAGCGGCGCGGTGTCTGGCGCTGCCGCCGCGCATCGCGCTGTTCAACCATCTGCTGCCGAACTGCCTGCCGCCGCTGATCGTGGTCGGCACCATGCAGATCGCGCGCGCGATTGCGCTGGAGGCGACGCTGTCCTTCCTGGGCCTGGGCGTGCCGATCACCGAGCCGTCGCTCGGGCTGCTGATCGCCAACGGGTTCGAATACATGTTGAGCGGGAAGTACTGGATCAGTTTCTACCCAGGCATCGCGCTGCTGGTGACGATCGTGTCGATCAACCTGGTGGGCGACCATTTGCGCGACGTGCTGAATCCGAGGTTGAAGAAGTGAGCACACCGACACTCGAGGTCCGTGGCCTCAGCACGCATTTCTTCACCCGCGCAGGCGTTGTGAAGGCGGTCGAAAACGTCTCCTTCACTGTCGGCCGCGGCAAGGTCATGGGGTTGGTCGGCGAGTCCGGCTCGGGCAA
>JAAFHD010000238.1 GCA_013298245.1 Alphaproteobacteria bacterium | reverse complement strand
GCCCCATCACGCGCGATGTGCGCGATGCGGCGCTGATGTTCGGCGCGATGGCGCGACACGATGCGCGCGACCCCTTCTGCCTGCCTGATGATGCGCGCGACTGGACGGCGGGGCTGGAGGATGGCGTGCGTGGAATGCGTGTGGCCGTGGTGCGCCGCATGGGCTTCGCGCCGCCGCTGGATGATGCGGGTGCTGCGGCGCTGCACGAAGCCGCGCGGCGGCTTGCGGATGCTGGCGCCATCGTCGAGGAAGCCAGCCCCGACCTGCCCGATACGCGCGAAGTGTTCGGCCGCATCTGGGGTGTGGCGCTGGCGCGCCTGGCCGCTGGCATGACGGAGGAACAGCGCGCGATGCTCGATGCCGGCATGCTGGATGTGGCCGCGCGCGAGGCCGGTTTCACCGCCACCGACATGATGCGCGCCGAGGCGATGCGCATCGACGCCGCGCACGCAACCGCGGTCTTCCATCAGCGCTACGACCTGGCGATTGCGCCCACCACGCCGACCGGCGCGCTGCTGGCCGATGCGCCGACGCTGGATGCCGACCGCGCGCTGCACGAAAGCTGGGCGCCCTGGACCTTCACCGCGAACCTGACGCGGCAACCCGCGATCACCGTGCCGATGGGGCTGGATGCGGATGGCATGCCGCGTGGGGTGCAGGTGATGGCGGCGTTGTATCGGGATGATATGGCGCTGCGCGGCGCGCGCGCACTGGAAGCCGCCGCGGCGTGACCCGCGCTACAGCGTAAACCGTTCACCCAGATAAACCCGCCGCACGCCCTCATGCGCGACGATGTCGCGCGGCGTGCCTTCCATCAGCACCTGGCCGTCATGCAGGATGTAGGCGCGGTCGATGATGTCGAGGGTTTCGCGCACATTGTGGTCGGTGATCAGCACGCCAAGGCCGCGGGTTTTCAGGTGCTTCACCAGGTCGCGGATGTCACCCACCGCGATGGGATCGATGCCGGCCAGCGGTTCGTCCAGCAGGATGTAGTTGGGGTGGGTGGCGAGCGCGCGCGCGATCTCGCAGCGCCGGCGTTCGCCGCCGGATAGTGCCAGTGCGGGCGTGCGGCGCAGATGCGCGATGCCGAATTCGGCCAGCAGTGAATCCAGCATCTGCTCGCGCCGGTCGCGCAGCGGTTCGACCACTTCGAGGGCGGCGCGGATATTGTCCTCGACCGACAGGCCACGGAAGACGCTGGCCTCCTGCGGCAGATAGCCCAGGCCCAGGCGCGCGCGGCGATACATCGGCAGCATGGTCACGTCATGGCCGTCCAGCAGCACGCTGCCTTCATCGGGCTGCACCAGGCCGGTCATCATGGTGAAGACGGTGGTCTTGCCCGCACCATTGGGGCCGAGCAGCCCGACAGCCTCGCCGCGCCGCAATTCCAGCGACACGCCGCGCACTACGGGGCGCTTGCGGTAACGCTTGCCAAGGCCGCGCGCGACCAACCCGCCGGTGCCCTCGATGGCCTTCATCGCGGCGTCTGCTGGGGCGCGATCACGCCGCGCACGCGCGCCCCGCCGCCCACCAGGCGGGAGACGCCGGTGACCAGGTTCACCGTCGCTTCCTCACCGTTCAGTTGGTTGTCGCCGCGGGTGATGCGCACATTGCCGACCAGCCGCGCCATGCCGGTGGCGGCGGAATAGACGGCGCGGTCGCCGCGCACCACTTCGGTCGCGGTGCGGATTTCGACATTGCCGAAGAGTTCCACGCGGTCGAGTTGGCCCTGACCGGGTGGCGCGTTGCGCGCGGCGGGGCGGGCGGCGTTTTCGGGCGGCAGATAGGCGACCAGCGTGTCGGCGCCGAGGTAGCGGCCATCGGTGGTGGTCACCACCGCATTGCCACGCGCGACGGCCATGCGGCGGTTGGACCAGTATTCCAGGCTTTCGCGCGCGGCGATGCGCTGTTCGCGGGTGGCCAGCGCCAGGTCTCGGCCGGTCAGCACCAGCACGGCCTGGTCCATGTCATAGACGGCGCGGTCGCCGGTGGCGGTGTCGGTGGGGGTGGCGATGCGCACGCCGCCCTCGGCCTCCAGGCGCCAGATCTGGTTGCCGCCGGCCAGTGGGGTGTCGGTGGTCGCACCCTGGCCGCGATAGCGTGCCAGCAGGCGTTCGGCGCTGACGCTGACATTGTCGCGCACCGCGCGCGCGCCGCCGCGGGCCAGCACCACGCGCTGTTCCTGGCGCCACTCGATGCCGTCCTGCGCCTGGATGTCGATCGGGCCGCCGCGCGAGAGGTTGATGCCCTGCGCGGATGCCGGCAGCGCCAATGCGGCAAGGATCAGCGCGCGCGCGATCATGGCGCGCCGCCTTCCAGCACGGCGCGCGCGCGGCCGGTGAAGATGATGGCCGCACCGCGTTCGTGGATTTCGAAGCCCTCGCCGGTGATGCTGCCGAAGGGGCCGGTGGCTTCCACCGCGCGTGCACCGCGGGCGGTGCCGGCGGCCAGGTCCAGCGTGGCGGCATCGGTGTGGAAGCGCGTGCCGGCATCGTGCCACAGCGTGACATCGCCCGAGAGTTCCAGGCGGTTGGCGCCGCGGTCGTATTCGCCCTCGCGCGCTTCCAGCAGCAGCCAGGCGCCGTCGCTGAGCGTGATATCGGCGCGCGGGATGCGCAGTGCGACCACTTCCGCGCCGGGCGCGCCACGGCCTTGCACCTGCTGCGCCAGTTCGGCGGTGATGGTGTAGGGGCGGCGCTGTTCGTCCATGCCCTGGAACAGCGGGGCGGCGACATGCGCGGCGGCGATGCCGGTGCCCTGGCGGAAGGAGAGGCGGTTTTCCTGGCCCTCAAGCTCGGGCCAGATCAGCAGCAGGGCCAGCAGCACCATGCCCATGCCGGGCAGCACGATGCGCAGCGCGCGCATCACCGCCTGGCGGCGCGCCAATGCGGCGGCCGATGGCAGCACGCGCGCGCGCGAGGGCGATGGCATGGCGCGGCGGATCGCGACGGGCGCGGGCGTGCGCAGGGGCTTGGGCGCGGGGGCGCTCACGCGACACCCGTGCGCAGCAGGTCATGGATGTGCAGGATGCCGACCGGCGCGCCCGCCGCGTCCACCACGAAGAGCGTGGTGATGCCGCGTTCGTTCATCAGGCGCAGCGCTTCGGCGGCCAGCATGTCGGGGCGCGCGGTGCGCACGCCGCGCGTCATGACGCTGCCGGCATCGCGCGCCAGGAGGTCATCGCCGGCCTTGAGTGCGCGGCGGAGGTCGCCATCGGTGATGATGCCCGCCAGGCGCCCGTCTTCGACGATGCCGAGGCAGCCGAAGCGGGCTGCGGTCATGGCGATCAGCGCCTGGTCCATGCGCATGGCGGGCGTGGCCAGCGGCATGTCGGTGTGCATGAGTTGGGAGACGCGCATCAGCTGCGCGCCGAGTTTGCCGCCCGGGTGGAAGACGCGGAAATCGGCGGGGGTGAAGCCGCGGCGTGTCAGCAGCGCAACGGCCAGTGCGTCGCCGAGCGCCATCTGCATGGTGGTGCTGGTGGTGGGTGCGAGGCCCATCGGGCAGGCCTCGGGGGCGGCGGGCAGGACGAGTGCGACATCGGCGTCGCGTGCGAGCGATGAGTCGGCGCGGCCGATGATGGCGACCAGGCCCAGGCCGAAGCGGCGGGTGTGGGCGACCAGGTCGGAGAGTTCCTGTGTCTCGCCACTGTTGGACAGGGCCAGGACCACATCGCCGGCGACGATCATGCCGAGGTCGCCGTGGCTGGCCTCGCCCGGGTGGACGAACATCGCCGGCGTGCCGGTGGAAGCCATGGTGGCGGCGATCTTGCGCGCCACATGGCCGGACTTGCCCATGCCGGACACGACCACGCGGCCGGCCGCGCCGGCCAGCGCCTCGACCGCGGCATCGAAGCGCGCGTCGAGCGCGTCATGCAGCAGCGTCAGCGCCTCGGATTCGAGCGAGAGCACACGGCGCGCGACGGCAAGATGGGATTCGGCAAGCACGGGCAGGTCCACGTGATACCCTATGCGGCGCGCCCCAGGGCCGGTCAATCACCAGTTTGCGTGGTTACTTTTCGTCGCGTGGGCGCACTATTCGGTGATGCGTTCAATGCGGTTGGCTTCAACCACGGCGCGCCATTGCGCGATCTCCGCGCGGACATGGGCTGCGAAGCGTTCCGGCGGGCCGCCTTCGGGGCGGGCGCCCAGCGCGCGCAGGCGGTCCTGCACCGCGGGTTCGGCATTGGCGCGGTCCAGCAGGCGGTTCAGGCCAGCGACGACAGCGGGCGGTGTGCCGCGCGGCGCCATGTAGCCGAACCAGGGTTCCACGACGGCGTTGGGCACGCCCATTTCGGCCAGCGTGGGGATGTCGGGCAGGGCGGCGTCACGCGCGCGGCCGGAGACGATGATGGGGCGTAGCTGCCCGCCCTGGATGGCGCCGATCAGGGTGGGGACGTTTTCGAACATCATCTGCGTGGCCCCCTGCATGACGGCCTGCATGCCAGGCGCGCCGCCGCGGAAGGGGACGTGGGTGAGTTGCAGGCGCAGGCGCTCGTTCAGCAGTTCGGGCAGCAAATGGTTGGAGCTGCCGAAGCCGGAGGAGGAGTAGTTGACTGCGCTGCCCTGGGCGCGCGCCCAGGTGAGGAATTGCGGCCAGTCGCGCGCCGGATGGTCGGGGCGGATGACCAGCACGTTCATCACCGAGCCGGACCAGAAGACGGGGACCAGGTCGCGCTCGATGTCGAAGGGCATGCGGGCGTAGATGCTGGCATTGATGGCGCAATTGCCGATGGTGCAGCCGCCAAGCGTATAGCCATCGGGCGGCGATTGGGCGGCGGCGAGCATGCCGATATTGCCGTTCGCACCCGAGCGGTTTTCGACCACCCAGCGATGCGGCAGGTCGCGGGAGGCGGCCTCGGCGAAGATGCGGGCGATGAGGTCGGTCGCACCGCCTGGCGGGAAGGGGACGATGATGCGGACGGGGCGGTCGGGGGTCCAGTCCTGCGCGGCGGCGGGGAGGGCGAGGGCGCAGAGCAGGGCGAGGATAAGGCGGCGCATGGTGTTTCCCCGATTGGTTTTGCGGGAGTGTGCGAGGGGTGGGGTTGCGCTGTCCAGCGGTTCAGTCGCGCGCGGCGAACAGCAGCGCTGCGCGGACATCATCCGGTTCAAGGTCGGGCAATTCCGCCACCACCTCCGCAGGCGTCAGCCCGGCCGCCAGCAGGTCCAGCACATCGGAGACGCGGATGCGCAAGCCGCGCAGGCAGGGGCGCCCGCCCAGCTGGGCGGGGCTGTAGGTGATGCGGTCGAGCAGCGCGTCCATCCGTCACAGATACCACAGACGCAGGGCGCCTGCACCGATCTTGCACGCGCGCGCGGCCGTCGTTACTGTGCCGCCCATGCGGAACCTGCACGCCATTGCCGCGCGCATCTCCGGGGCGCCTCGCCCCGCGCTTCCGCTTGGCCTCCTTCTCCGACTTCAGCGCCCCTGAGCGGGACGTAAGGCCGCATGGCCCGCGTCGCTCAGGGGTCAGCCCCGGCGGCGAGGATGCCGCGCGCCAAAACACACGCAGGACCATGACAATGCCCTTCATGCACCCGAGCTTCGGCCAGGTTGAAGCCAACCGTATCTACATCTTCGACACGACGCTGCGCGATGGCGAGCAGTCGCCTGGTTTCTCGATGAATCTCGACGAGAAGCTGCGCATGGCGGAGACGCTGACCGAGCTCGGCGTTGATGTGATCGAGGCGGGTTTCGCGATCGCCAGCCCCGGCGATTTCGAGAGCGTGCAGTCGATTGCCAAGCGGTTTTCCAAGGATGGGCCGGTGATCGCGAGCCTGTCGCGCGCCAACACCGCTGACATCATGGCGAGCGTGGAAGCCACCAAGCTGGCCGCACGGCCGCGCGTGCATATCGTGCTGGCGACGTCGGATTTGCATATGCGCGTGAAGCTGCGCATGACGCGCGAGGAGGTGCTGGCGCGCATCACCGAAAGCGTCAGCCTGGCGCGCAACCATGCCGCGGATGTGGAGTGGTCGGCCGAGGATGGGTCGCGGTCG
>JAAFHD010000237.1:3949-6007 GCA_013298245.1 Alphaproteobacteria bacterium | reverse complement strand
GCCGATCGCGATGCCGGCCGCGGTTGCCTGCACAGCACCCCAGATGCCGAGTGCGAGGCCTGCGCGGCCGGGCGGTGCCGCCTGCATGCAGGCGGTAAGTGTGGCATGCGCGAAGAGGCCCGCACCGAAGCCCATGATGAGGGTGGCGACGCCCAGAAGCGCGCCGGATTCCGCCGGCGCCGAGAGCAAGATCAGCGCAAATGCGAAGGCGCCGATCATCGCGCCGAAGCCTGTGAACCGGTGTGGATCCGTGCCGGTCGAGAGCTTGCGCGCGGCCAGCATGAAGCCGGCGACGCCACCGGCGGCCATCAGCGATGTCAGCAGCGTTGTGGCCGACACCGACAGGCCTAAAATCTGCCCGCCATAGGCTTCCAGCAGCACATCCTGCATCGCGAAGCCGGCGCCACCGAGCGCGGTGACGGAGAGCTGACGCACCCAGGGACCGGTCTTCTTCAGGCCCTGCCACGCGGCGCGCAGATTGTCTTCTTCGGGGTAGAGGCCGTGCAATTGCCGCCCGCGCGCTTCCTGTTTCCAGATGCCCGCGGTGGTCAGCGCCATGCACACAATCGCCGTGCCCTGCACCGCCATGATGAGCTTGACCTGGTGGAAGGGGCTCAGAATCGCGCCATAGATCAGCGAGCCGAAGAACATCCCGACCAGCAGCATCACCGCCAGAAAAGCCACGGCCTGCGGCTGTTTTTCGGGCGGTGTCAGGTCGGTTACCAGTGCCAGGCCCGCGGTCTGGACCGTGTGCAGACCGACGCCGACCACGAAGAACGCAACCGCCGCACTGACCGGCCCGGCCCATGCTGGCCCGGTGCTGTCACCAGAGAGAATGATCAGCGCGAAGGGCATGATCGACAGCCCCGCGAACATGATCATTTGTCCGCGCCAGATGTATGGAAAACGCTTCCAGCCCAGCGCGGATTGCAGCTTGTCGGAACGGAAGCCGATCCAGGCGCGGAACGGCGCGAACAGCACCGGCAGCGCCAACATCATCGCGACGAGCCAGGCGGAGACGTGCAACTCCACGATCATCACGCGGTTCAGCGTGCCGATGATCAGTACCGTGCACAGGCCCACCGAAACCTGGAACAAGGACAAGCGCGCCAGCCGAGACATCGGCAGGTTGTCCGAACCCGCATCGGCGAAGGGGAAATACGCCGGTGCCAGCTTCATCCATTGGCGCGCGAGAATCCTCATCCCGGCAGAACCTCCTGCGCTTCAGAGATGTAGAAGCCGCGGGCGACGCGATGGTGCCGGCCGACGCGATGGCGTTGCGCAAGCGCGATGCGCAACGGCGTGCCACCGAGTGGCACGATGCGCGGGCTGCGATCGCCACGCGGGAAGAGTTTGCCGACGCTGTGCATCGCGGCCAGCAATGGCGTGCGTGGCGCGAAGGTGAAGCACAGGCTGTGCGTCGTGCGTGCGGCCAGGCCTTCCAGCGCGCGCACCACATCGGGCAATTCGTAGTGGATCAGGCTGTCCATCGCGACGATGTGGTCGAAGCGGCCGAAGCCAGGATCCAGCATGTCACCGACATGGAAGCTGATGCGTGGCGTGCCGGCGGTGCGCTCGCGCGCCAGGTTGATGAGGGTGGGCGAGATATCGATCGCCACCACTTCCGCGCCGCGCCGCGCGGCCTCCAGCGCCAGCGCGCCGGTGCCGCAACCGGCGTCCAAAAGGCGGCGGCCCGTCAGGTCTTCCGGCAACCAGGACAGCAGCGTCGCGCGCATCTGGTTGCGCCCCGCGCGCACAGTGGCGCGCACGCCGGAGACCGGCGCATCGGAGGTCAGCCGCGCCCAGGTATCGGCCGCGGTGCGGTCGAAATACTGTTCCAGCTCGCCGCGGCGGGTGTCGTAGGTGGCACTCATCATTCGTACCCAAGCAGGTCGAAGATGTCGCGGTCGCGCAGGCTTGTGGCCTTGCATTCCTCGACGCCATTCCACAGGTTTTCCGCCAGGCGCAGGTATTCTTCCAGCACCGGCTTCAACTCCGGCGCGTCCATTTCGAACAGCGTGGATTTCTTCAGGCGCGAGCGGCGGATCGCATCCAGAT
>JAAFHD010000237.1:0-3939 GCA_013298245.1 Alphaproteobacteria bacterium | reverse complement strand
GCGCCAGCGTCTTCATGCCGGTCGCGGCGTTGAAGCGCTCCACCTGGTCGGTCGCCGCGCTGCGATTGACGATGACGCCGCCGATGCGGACGTCGTAGTTCTTCGACTTGGCGCCGATCGCCTGCACGATGCGGTTCATCGCGAAGATGCTGTCGAAGTCGTTGGCCGCCACCACGATGCCGCGTTCCGCATGCTGCAGCGGTGCCGCAAAACCACCACACACCACGTCACCCAGCACGTCGAAGATCACCACGTCGGTGTCTTCCAGCAGGTGGTGTTCCTTCAGCAGCTTCACCGTCTGCCCAACCACATAACCACCGCAGCCAGTGCCCGCGGGCGGGCCGCCAGCTTCGACGCACATCACGCCGTTATAGCCTTCGAAGACGAAGTCCTCCGGGCGCAATTCCTCGGAGTGGAAATTCACCGTCTCCAGGATGTCGATGACGGTCGGGATCAGCTTCTTCGTCAGCGTGAAGGTGCTGTCGTGCTTGGGGTCGCAGCCGATCTGCAGCACGCGTTTGCCAAGCTTGCTGAAGGCCACCGCCAGGTTCGACGACGTCGTCGATTTCCCGATGCCGCCCTTGCCATAGACGGCAAAAACCTTCGCCCCTTCGATCTTCATCGTGGGGTCCAGTTGCACCTGCACGGATCCATCGCCGTCGGCTTTCCGGGGAATCGCACCACGGATGGTTTCAATGCGTTGTACGGCTGTCATGCGGCGATCTCCGGCTCGATGCCCTCTAGTCTGTCTTCAAGTTCCTGGCCGGCGGCGCGCAGCGCCTCCAGCGTGGTCGCGTCGGGTTGCCAGTAGTTGCGCTCATGCGCTTCCAGCAGGCGGTTCGCGATGCGTGCGGTGGCGGTCGGGTTCAGCGCAGCGAGGCGCGCGCGCATCTCCGGGTCCAGCATGTAGAGTTCGGTCAGGTTGGCGTAGACCCAGGGCTGCACCTGACCGGTGGTGGCGGACCATCCCAGCGTGTTGCTGACCTGCTGCTCGATCTGCCGCACGCCCTCGTAGCCGTGCTTCAACAGCGGTTCGTACCATTTCGGGTTCAGGCCGCGCGTGCGGGTTTCCAGCGAAACCTGTTCGCCCAAGCTGCGCACGCGGCCCGTGCCGCGCGTCTGGTCGCAGATATAGACCTGCGCTTCCGAACCACGCGCGCGCGCGACTGCACGCGAAATCCCGCCCAAACTATCAAAATACTGGCTGATCGTGGTGACGCCCGTCTCCACGCTGTCGAGGTTCTGATAGGCCATGTCGACGGTGCCGAGCGCGTCCTGCATCACCGCATCCTGGCGCCGCGCCTTGCCGTCCACGCCATACGCGAAGCCTTTGCGACGCGTGTAGGTTTCGGCCAGTTCCTCGGCCTCCTGCCAGGCGCCATTGTCGATCAGCAGGTTCACATTGGCGCCGTAGGCACCTTCGGAATTGCCGAAGACGCGCAGCGCCGCGTCCTCCAGCGTGCAGCCATGTTTTGCCATGCTGACGAGCGCGTGCTTGCGGATGAAGTTCTCCGCTTCCGGCTCGTCAGCACCAGCGGCCAACAGCGCGGCTTCGGCCAGCAATTTCGTCTGCAACGGCAGCAGGTCGCGGAACACGCCCGAGAGGCTGATCATCACATCGATACGCGGCCGCCCCAGCTCCGCCAGCGGAATCAGCGCGGCACCAGTGACGCGACCGTAGCTGTCGTGCCGTGGCCTGGCACCCATCAACGCCAGCGCTTGCGCCACGCCACCGCCTTCGGTCTTCAGATTGTCGGTGCCCCACAGCACCAGCGCGACCGTCTCCGGCAGGCGCCCCTGTTCTTCGACGTGCCGCGCCAGCAGCTTGTCAGCCATCGTCGCGCCATCCTTCATCGCGAAGGCGGATGGGATGCGGAAGGGATCGAAGCCGTGGATGTTGCGACCGGTGGGCAGCACCTCGGGTGTGCGCAGCAGATCGCCACCGGCGACCGGGCGAATATAGCCACCATCCAGCGCGTGGATCAGCGCGGGAACTTCGTGGTCCTCAGCGAGCAACGCCTCCAGGCGTTGACGCTGCTCGGGGTCGGCGATGTTCGCGGCGTCCAGCGTTTCCCGGCGCTGTTCGCGCGCCATGGGGACGCCCACCACATGCAGCCCATGCGGGATCAACTCGTATTCCAGTTCGAGCAGTTGCGCCGCCAGGCGTTGGATGCGCGGCTCGCGCTCGTCAGTCGTCCAGGCGGGTTCGGCCGCCGCCAGGTCCAGTTCCGCCGCCTGCGTCTGCACCAGTTCCGCCAGCGTGTCGCGCGGTGCGTCCGGCTCCAGCGCGCGCCAGCGATCAAGCGATGCCTTGAGGTCCAGCATGCCGCGATACAGCCCCGCATGCGCGACCGGTGGCGTCAGATAGCTGATCAGCGTCGCCGCTGCGCGACGCTTGGCCAACATACCCTCGGACGGGTTGTTGGACGCATAGAGATAGAAATTCGGCAGGTCCGCGATCAGGCGATCGGGCCAGCACTGCGCGCTCATGCCGGCCTGCTTGCCGGGCATGAATTCCAGCGCGCCATGCGTGCCGAAATGCAGCACGGCGTCGGCGGCGAAATCCTCGCGCAGCCAGCGATAGAAGGCAGCAAAGGCGTGCGTCGGGGCGAAGCCGCCTTCGAAGAGCAGCCGCATCGGGTCGCCCTCATAGCCGAAGCCCGGCTGGACGCCGACGAAGACATTGCCGAAGCGCGCGCCCAGCACATGGATGGACGCGCCATCGCTCTGCTGCCGGCCAGGTGCCGGGCCCCAGACGCGCTCGATTTCCGGCAGCCATTGCTGGCGGCGCACATGCTGGTCGGTCGGGATGCGCGCATGCACATTGGCCAGCGCGCCGAATTGCGCGGCGTTGCCGTGCAGGATGCCATCGCGCAGCGCATCCACATCGGCCGGCAGTTCGACGGTGTAGCCGGCGTCGCGCATGGCGCGCAGCGTGTTGAACAGCGATTCGAACACCGAGAGATAGGCCGCCGTGCCGGTGTTGCCGGCATTGGGCGGGAAGTTGAACAGCACGATGCCGATATGCCGATCCGCGCGTGCCCGCTTGCGCAGCGCGACCAGCTTGGATGTGCGCGCCGCCAGCATGGATGCGCGTTCGGACTCGGCGACCATGTTGTCGGCACACCGGATGCCGTCGCATCCCGCACAGGGCTTGTCGCCAGGCGCTGCGCCGCAACGTCCGCCAAACGTGATGGGCGCGATGGCGCCGTCAAGCTCTGGAATCGCGACCATCATGGTCGCTTCCACCGGCAGCAGGCCCCGCGCGGATTCGCGCCAGTCAGAGATGCGCTGGAATTCCAGCGGGTGTGCCACGATGTAGGGCACGTCGAGTTGCGCCAGCATCGCTTCCGCCGCGCGCGCGTCGTTGTAAGCGGGGCCGCCGACCAGCGAAAATCCGGTCAGCGAAATCACCGCATCCACGCTGGGCTGGCCGTCCTGGATGAAGAAGCGCTCGATCGCCGGGCGTGCATCCAGGCCGGCGGCGAAGGCCGGAACGACCTGCAGGCCCTCGGCCTCCAGTGCTGCGATCACGCCGTCATAATGGCCCGCATTGCCGGCCAGCACATAGCTGCGCAACAGCAGCAGACCGACGCGCCCCTTGGTGCCGCGGCAAGGCACATCGCGCAGGCGTTCGGTGATGCGCCGCGGCATGTCGGGGTGATAGAGGCCGACATCCGGATACTCGACCGGCGGTGCTACGCGCAGCATGCCGTTCAGCGCCGCATGCGCGCCCGCGGCATAGCGGTTGACCAGCAGGCGCAGCATGTTGGCGATGTTGTCGCCGCTACCCGCCAGCCAGTACTGCATGCAAAGGAAATACGCGCGCACATCCTGCGCGGTGCCGGGGATGAAACGCAGCAGCTTCGGCAATTCGCGCAGCACGCGCATCTGGCCCTGGCCGGAAGACGCGCCGGTTTTCGAACCGCGCAGCTTCTT
>JAAFHD010000236.1 GCA_013298245.1 Alphaproteobacteria bacterium | reverse complement strand
ACGACACCCCAAACTGCGTCCGCGCCCAGGCATCCAGCGTGTTGTCCAGCAGGCCAAAGGGCACCAGCACCCCCACCGCGATCACGCTGCCCGGCAGCGCATAGCCCAGCCCCGCCACGCGCGTGGCGGTGCGCGTGACCAGCCCCGCATGCAGCCGCACCGCCCAGGCCAGCACCGCCGCCAGCGCCACCGCCAGCGCCGCCGTCAGTGCCGACAACAACAGCGAATTCGTCGCGAAGGGCAGGAAGCGATGCGGCGCCAGGCCATCGCCCGCCTGCAGCATCAGCCACAGCAGCGCGCCGCCCGGCAGCACGAAGCCGGCCAGCACTGGCGCCGTGCAGGCCAGGGTTGCGAGCCAGCCCTTCACCCCCACCAACTGCGCCGGGCGGAAGGGCGGGTGGCGCGTCGTGGTCGGGTGGAAGCGACGGTCCCCGCGGGCCGCGCGTTCCAGCAACAGCAGCATCGCCACGCACGCCAGCAGCGCCACAGCCAGCTGGCTGGCGGCACCGCGGTCATCCATGCCGAACCAGGTCTCGTAGATGCCGGTGGTGAAGGTGCGGACGCCGAAGTGTTGGACCGTGCCGAAATCGGCCAGCACCTCCATCAGCACCAGCGCGATGCCGGCCGCCAGGGCAGGGCGCGCCAAGGGCAGCGCCACATGGATGAAGGTGCGCGGCAGGCCATGGCCCAAGGTGCGCGAGACCTCGATCAGGCAGGTGGATTGCTGCAAAAACGCCGCGCGGCACAGCAGATAGACGTAAGGATACAGCACCATCGCCAGCACCAGCGACGCCCCCGGCAGCGACCGGATTTCGGGGAACCAGGCCATTTGCTGGAAGGTCAGCCCGGTGGCCGCGCGCAGGCTGGATTGCACCGGCCCCGCGGCCTCCAGCAACCACACATAGGCGTAGCCCGACACATAGGCCGGCATGGCCAGCGGCAGCAGCAGCGCCACTTCCAACACGCGATGCCCCGGGAACCGACAGGTGCTGACCAGCCAGGCGGTGATCGCCCCCGCACTGCCCGCCATCAGCGCCACCAGCACCACCAGCGCGGCCGAATTGCCCAGCATCTCTGGCAGGGTGGTCGCGGCGATATGCCCCCAGACAGCGCCCGCCGGCGCGGTCGCGGCCAGGACCACGGCCGCCAAAGGCACAGAGACAGCCAGGCCGATGGCAAGGCCGGCCCAGCTCAGGGCTGGCAGGGGGCGCATCGGTTGCGAGGCATTCTCATTCGCAGCACGGATACACGGGGTGGGGGGTGGTGGCTAGATGTGGGCCTCTCGCGCCGTTGATCATAATCCACGCGT
This sequence comes from Alphaproteobacteria bacterium, assembly GCA_013298245.1. Lineage (GTDB taxonomy): Bacteria > Pseudomonadota > Alphaproteobacteria > Acetobacterales > Acetobacteraceae > Rhodovarius. The sequence continues at coordinate 4,701 of JAAFHD010000236.1, read as the reverse complement.
ATGGTGACCATGCCGAACCGCGATTGGATATAACCCCTGTGAAGGCGCATCTCTCCGTCACCGAGAGGCGACACACCGCCGCCCTCCGAGACACACAGGAGATTATCATGAACCGCATTCTTGCAGCCCTTGCCGTGACCGCCGTGGCGCTTCCCGCCGTGGCCTTCGCCCAGGAAAACGCCTTCCCGCAGGTTACCAACGACAGCGAAGGCCGCAGCACCATCCAGTACAGCGCCGGCCAGCGCGGCAATATCGTCGGTGGCGGCGTCGCCGTCGTGACCGGTGTCGATGAAGGCCGCCCGGTTATCGAATACCGCGGCGCCACCCAGGCGCAGGCGCCCGGCCGCCCCGTTGGCGTCACCGTCGTACCGCAGACCGCCGCGCAGCAGAGCTGAACCAGGTCTCGCGGCGTCGACTTTGCGTCCGATCGGCACAAGCCTGTGCCGTGAATCGGCCGCTCAACATCAGGGCGCCACGGGCGGTGAGGCGGCCGGCATCCGAAAGGGTGCCGGCCGTTTCCCATTGTTGACGCCCGCCCGCCGCCGCGCCTTCATCCCCGCATGGACCGTTTCCAGGAAATGCTCGTCTTCCGCCGCGTGGTGGAAGCCGGCAACGTCACCCGCGCCGCCGAGGCGCTGCATGTCTCCCAACCCGCTGTCTCTCGCACGCTGGCCGGCCTGGAATCCCGCCTGGGCGTGGAACTCCTGCGCCGCACCAAGCGCGGCGTGCAGCCCACCGATGCCGGCCAGGCCTTTTTCCGTGATGCCGTGGACCTGCTGGACCGCCTGGACGATGTAGAAGCCAGCACCACCGCCACCCGCGCAGCCCTTGCCGGCCCCATCCGCCTCGCCACCGCCAGCCTGCTGTTCACCGGCGTGATCGCGCCCATCCTGGGCCGGTTCGTCGCCGAACACCCGCTGGTCTCGATCGACGCCACGCTTGGCAGCACCCAGGTGGACCTGGTGGCCGAAAGCATCGACCTGGCCTTGCGCGGCGGCCGCCCCGGCGGGCAGGACCTGAAATTCCGCAAGCTGGGCGTGATCCAACTGGCGCTGTTCGCCGCGCCGGAATACCTGGCCCGCGCCGGCCACCCCGCCACGCCCGAGGACCTGGCCGACCACGCCATGATCGGCGGCATCGGCCCCACCGCGCGCGGCCATTGGCCGCTGGAAGCGGATGCCGGGCAGTCGCTCACCATGCCGATCGCGCTGCGCCATCATTGCGATGATCTGCAAGGCCTGGTCGCGATGGCCGAGGCCGGGCTCGGTATCACGCTCTGCCCACCCTATATCGAGGCGGCGCGGCGGCTGACGCGCGTGCTGCCGGGCTGGCACCTGCCCGACAGCCCGGTTTTCCTGGTCTGGCCGGCGCAACGGCACATGCCCGCCCGGGTGCGGGCGCTGCTGGATGTGTTGATCCGCGAAATCCCGCCATTGCTGGAACGTCAATCATAACCCCAGCGTATGACGACCATGCTTAACCGCGATTGGATATAACCGCGATGAAGGCGCATCTCTCCGTCACCGAGAGGCGACACACCGCCGCCCTCCGAGACAAACAGGAGATCACCATGATCCGCATTCTTTCCACCGCCATCGCCCTGACCGCCCTGGCGCTGCCCGCCCTGGCCCAGGAAAACGCCTTCCCCCAGGTGTCCAATGACGCCGAGGGCCGCAACATCGTGCAGTATTCCGCCGGCCCGCGCGGCAACATCGTCGGCGGCGGCGTTGCCGTCGTGACCGGCTTCGACGAAGGCCGCCCGGTGATCGAATACCGCGGTGCGACGCAGGCCCAGGCCCCCGGCCGCCCCGTGGGCGTGACCGTGGTGCCGACGACCGCGGCACAGCTCAGCTGAACCAAGCCACATCATGGCGAAAGGGCCGGGTCCGGAAACGGGCCCGGCCTTTTTCTATGCCGCCACGCGCAACCCGTCGGCCCGCCGCACCGACACCACCCCAATCACCTGGCGCAGATTGCCCTCCACCAGATGCACTTCCTCCGCCGGCATGGCGTGCATGGCCAGCACCACATGCAACATGTCGCCCTCACGCCGCGACTGCACGATATCCGGCACCAGGTCGCGCTTGGCGAAGGGGGCCAGGCAGCGCGACAGCATGCCGGGCTCGGCGCAACAGGACAGGGTAAAGGTGACGCTCTTGGTCATGGGGCAGGTTCCGCGCAAAGGGGTGTGACAGGCAGGCCGGCGTGCAAAGCCCGGCCAGGCCGGGGCTAGGCCACCGGGGCGGTAATTCGCGCGGTAAGGGTGCGGAACATCATCACGCGCGCAACATAATCGCCCGTCACGGCCGTGCCAATGGGGGAATTGCGGCCACCGCCAGCCCGCCCACCGTCAAACGCCCATCGCGCCCTTGCACGGGCAAGGTCACGATCGGCGCACCGCCATCCGGTGCCGGGCGCGCCAACACGCCAACCAGAAGCCGCGCGGGCACCGCCATGTTGCGCGCCAGCAGCCCGGCCGCGACGGCGGCATCCACGATGGCGGGCGCATTCTGCAACACCAGGCTGCCCTCGCCCGCCGGGCGCAGCGCGGCATCCAGCGTGCCAGCGCCGGTCAGCGTGGCGCGGGCGTCTGATGCGTGCACCGTCAGGTCGCGCAGCGTGATGCGGCCGCCGGCGTCTCGCCAACGCGCAAGCCGCCGCGCCGGTACGGCATCGTCGGGCAACGGGGTCATGTCGCCATCCAGCGTGGCCAGGGTGATGCGGGGTTGGCCAGGCAGGTCCAGCGCCTCCAGCCGGGCGGTCAGCGCCTGGCCGTCCAGCGTCGCGGTCATGGCGCGCAGCCCCATGCCGGGCGCGGCGAAGCCCCGCACCGACAGCCGCGTTTGGCCGCCATCCATCGCCAGGCGCAGCGCAGCACTCTGGGTGGTATAGGCCAGGTCGAAGCCCGGCGTGGTCACGCGCTGGGCGCCCGTTGGTTCAAGCGAAAACCCCCGAGGGTCCGCCAGATGCCAGCGCAGAGTCAGCGCATCCGCCTGCCAGCGCAGCGCCCCGGACGCGATGCGCGCGTCCGGATAGGTCAAGCTGGCCGAAAAGGGCCAGCCGCCGCGGCTGGGCTGGCCATGGCGCACCTGCCCGCCCTGCGCCGCGACCCATGCATCGGCCTGGCGTTCCAGCAACAGCGTTGCGCCATACCAGGCGCCGCCATGCAGCGGCAGAAGCAGGGCGACAAGCCAGAGGCAACGGCGGAACATGCAACGCGTATAGAGGCAGCCGCGAATGGGTGGAATGTGCTGAGATTTTTCGCTTGTTTTACCGGTGTGTCGTGCCCACCGATATCGTGATCGAAGCTTGAATGACCGGCGGGCTTTTCAAACATGCTCGTGCAACCGCCGACCCCCTTCCCTGGCGATGCGGCGCGCCCATCTGCAACGGATGGGTCTCCCGCGACGCGTTCTGCTGCCTGCACTCTTCGCGCCCACGATCGCGCGCGCGCAGCGCAACACATGGCTGTTGAACCAGGACAATGCGGAAATCGCGTTTTCCGCGCGGCACCTGGGGCTGTTCACCTCGCAGGGGCGCTTCACGCGCTTCGAAGCGCGGCTGGAACTGGATGCAACCCGCACCACCGACGCCCTGGTCGAAGGCCGCATCGAGACCACGGCCGTCGCCATCCCCTTCCCCGGCGCCGAGGACACGCTGCGCAGCGAGGCGTATTTCCACACCGCCCGCTTCCCCGAAGCGCGGTTCAGCGGCCGCGCGGCGGGCATCACCGATGCGGGTGGCTTCACCATCACCGGCCGCATGCGCATCCGTGACATCGAACAGCCCTTCACCATGGCCGCGCGGCTGGCCGAACGCCGCCCTGATCCGCGCGGTGATGTCGCGCGCTTCACCGCCACCGGCCGCGTGCAGCGCAGCGCCTTCGGCATGGTGGCGGACCGCAATTTCACCGCAGACGCCATCACCATCACCGTCGGCGTGAACCTGCTTGTCTGACGCCTGGTCCCTGGCACAGCGCCGCCTGCATTGGTGGAGTGCGGCGCTGGTCGTGCTGACCGGCGCACTCGCGGTGCTGATGGTGTGGCTGCCGTTTTCACAAATGCTGGCGAAGTTCCTGGCCTATCAGCTGCACAAGACATTCGGGCTGCTGGTGTTTTCGGTGGTGCTGGTGCGGCTTGTGCTGCGCGCGCGGCACCCGGCACCCGCGCTGACCGGCCTTTCGCCTGGTGTGCGGCGGCTGGCGGGCATCGGCCAGGCGGGGATGTATGCGCTGCTGCTGGCCGTGCCGATCTTAGGCTGGCTGACCGGCCAGGCCGCCGCGGGGCCCGTGCCGACCACGATCTTCCTGGTGATCCCGGTGCCGCATGTGCTGGACCCCAACCCCGCGCTGTATGCGTGGCTGCGGCCGGTGCATCAGGTCGCTGCATACACGCTGCTGGCGTTGGCCGCCGTGCACGCGGCGCTGGCGGTGAAGCACCATCGCGAAGGCGTGCCGGTGTTCCGACGAATGCGCTGGTAAGAGGGTCCAAACCCCATCGGATGCCGGGCGTCTGGCTGGTCGCGCGCGGCACCCGCGGCCCCCATAGGGTTTGGACCCTACTCCGCCGCCACGCGCGCGCCGTGCCGTTCCAGCGCCGCCAGCATCATGCGCCGCATCATCACGCCGGGCCGGTCGGAGACCATGTTGTATTCCAGCCCCGTCTGGTCCAGCGGCACATCGGGGCTGGTGCTTTCCAGGAT
>JAAFHD010000235.1 GCA_013298245.1 Alphaproteobacteria bacterium | reverse complement strand
CGAGGGCGACGTCGAGTTCTTCGGCGACGATCTGGCGAAGTGCGGTCAGGATGCCCTGCCCCAATTCGACTTTGCCGGGTTTGATCAGCACCGAACCATCGGCGCGGAATTCCAGCCATTGGGAAAGGCGGCGATTGACTTGCAGGCTGCCGGGCAGGCGCGGCTTGCCCGCGGGGTCGTTGGCGCCGGCGTGGAAGGCGAGGTTCATGGGGCCTCCGATGGCCGAAGCGCGCTTGTCGCGCGGAGGGCTGAATCGGCGGCCATCACGACGCCACCTTCATGATGGCGCGGATGATGCGGTTATGCGCGTAGCAACGGCAGAGATGGCCCACGAGCGCCGCGCGCCATTCGTCTTCCGTCATACCGGGGCGGTCGCGCAGCAGTGCCGATGCCGTCACGATGATGCCGGGCAGGCAGAAGGCGCATTGGCCGGCCTGTTCTTCCAGCAGCGCGGTCTGCAATGGGTGTGGTGCGGCGCGTGTGCCCAAGCCTTCCAGTGTGGTGACGGCGCGCCCCGAGACGGCGGAGACTGGCAGCGTGCAGGATGGCACCGACTTGCCATCCAGCAGCACATGGCAGGCGCCGCAGGCTTCCTCGCCGCAGCCATGGCGCACGCCGTTCAGCGCGAATTCGCCGCGCAGCGCGTGCAGCAAGGGCATGTCCGGATCGGCCGCCGTCACCGACGTGCCATTCAGCGTGAAGGCGGTCATGCGGTGATGCGCGCCATGCGGATCCACTCCGCCTGGCGCGCGATGTCGGCGTTCAGATAGGTCTCGAATTCCGCGATCGACATGGGCATGGGTTCGGCGCCGCCGCGGCCCATGGCGTCGCGCGTGGCGGGCAGACGAAGCCAGCGGTTGATCTCGGTGTTCAGGCGCGTGGCGATCTCGGTGGGCAGGCCGGTGGGTGCCATGACGCCGAGCCAGATGCTGGCCTCGTAGCCCGGCAGGGTTTCGGCCAAGGCGGGCAGTTCCGGCAGCAGCGGGTTGCGCGTCAGGCCCGTGGTCGCAAGCCCGCGCACACGGCCGGCGGCGATCTGTTCGCGCATGGTGGGGATGGCGTCGAACATGATGGGCACCTGGCCGGAGATGACGGCGGTGCGCGCCTCGTTGGAGCCACGGAAAGGCACATGCTGCGCCTGCACGCCGGCCATCGCCAGGAAGACTTCGCCGGCGATGTGATAGGGCGTGCCGGGGCCGCTGCTGGCATAGTCGAAGCGGCCGGGATTGGCGCGCAGCAGCGCGATCAATTCGGCCGGCGTGGTCGCGGCGATGGAGGGGTGCACCACCAGCGCGTGGCGCGCGATGTTCAGCGCGGCGACTGGCGCCAGGTCACGCATCAGGCGATAGGGTCGGTTGGGCAGCAGCGTTTCATTGGCCGTGTGCGTGTTGCTCATCAGCAGCAGCGTGGTGCCGTCGGGCGGGGATTTCGCGACCTGGTCGGTGCCGATCACGGCACCCGCGCCGGGGCGGTTTTCGATCACCACGGGTTGGCCGAGTGCTGCCGACAAAGGCTCACCCAGCGCGCGCGCCGCGACATCGGCGGAACCGCCGAGGCCGAAGGGCACGATGATGCGGATGGGCCGCGACGGCCAGCTTTGCGCCAGCGCCGGCATGGCCAGGCCCGACAACAGAAGCGCGCGACGGTGCGTCAGCCGAAGGCTGCGGAGGTGCATGGACTTTCTCCCCGGTTTCGTTATCCGCGACATGACGTGAAGCGCGCCCGCGCGCAAGGAGAGACGATGCCGAAAATCACCGCCGATGATGGTGTTGCGCTGCACTACGAAGATGTGGGCGAGGGCACGCCGATCGTCTTCGTGCATGAATATGCGGGCGACCATCGCGCCTGGGAAATGCAGCTGCGTTTCTTCGCCAGGCGCTATCGCTGCATCGCGTTTTCGGCGCGTGGGTATCCGCCATCGGATGTGCCGTCGGACCCGGGCGCGTACAGCCAGGATCGTGCGACGGATGACATTGCCGCGGTGATCCGCGGGCTTGGCTTGGCACCCGCGCATGTGGTGGGGCTGTCGATGGGCGCGTTTGCGACGCTGCATCTGGGCCTGCGCCATGGGGCGCTGGCGCGCAGCCTGACGGCTGCTGGAGTGGGTTACGGCGCGGCGGCCGATAAGCGCGCGCAATTCCACGCGGAAACCGATGCGAGCATCGCGCGCATCCGGGCCGAAACCATGGCCGAATTCGGCAAGGTCTATGGGCACGGCCCGACGCGCCTGGTGTTCAAGGAAAAGGACCCGCGCGGCTTCGATGAATTCCTGACCCAGCTGTGCGAACACAGCACCGAGGGCAGCGCGCTGACCATGCAGGGCGTGCAGCGCCAGCGCCCCTCGCTGTTCGATCTGAAGGACGGGTTTGCCGCGATGACCACGCCCACCTTCATCATCGCCGGCGACGAGGATGACCCGACACTGGAAGCGAGCCTTTATCTGAAGCGCACCATCCGATCATCGGCGCTGCTGGTGATGCCGAAATGCGGCCACACGATGAACCTGGAAGACCCCGATGCGTTCAATCGCGCGGTACTGGATTTCATCACGCATGTGGATGCGGGGACCTGGCGCAACCGGATTCCGGGCAGCCTGTCGGGTGGGATTATTCGGTAGTCACGGACCCACGCTTTCCGGGTCCACCGCGCGCCTGACATGCAGTTCGGCATCGGGCGCGTAGACCTCCCACAGCCGGCGCAATTCGGCGATGGGCGCGGCGTGGTGATCGACGCGCAGATCGACGTACGAAAAACTTTCGCGCCAGGCGATCTTGATGGCGGCGGAGCTGATGGCGCCGTGTTCACCGCCCGCATCCTCGCCGGCCTGCAGGGCCGCGATCATGCGCGTGGCCAGCGGTGCGTCGGGTGCGGTGGCGAAGCCCGCCAGCATCGCCGGCAGCACATCGTCATTGGCCAGGATGTTGCCCAGCGCCAGCACGCCATCAGCCTGCGCAGCACCGGAACGCGGCTTCACTCGCGCGCCATGGAAAAACGCCGTGCGCCCGGCGGCATCGACCACGCCCAGCTGGCGCCAGCCATGGTCGGGCGTGCTGGCGGCGAGTGCGGCCACGGTCTCGGCGGCCGTGCAGCCGCTGGCCAGCAGCGCCAGGCCGCGCGGGCCAAGCCGCGGGTCGGTGCGGTGCTGCGTGGCGACCGCGCCAACGCCCGCCTGCGCGTAAGGCACGCGGCTGCCGACGGCGAAGCCGCTGGTGGTCGTCGCCACACCCATCTGGCCCGTGCGCGGGCAGCGCGCGATCAGGCTGAAGGTCATGCGTGGAAGCCGAGCGATAGCGGCGCGATCACATCGCCATCCCGCCCGCGATAATCATGCTTCGCCGCGTTGCGCATGGCGCGGGCCTGGCTTTCCATCAGGATGCCGGCGGCTTCCGCGACATCTAGCTTCAGGCAACGCCCATCCTGGAAAATGGTTTCACCTGCAACCATCACGCGCCGCACCGCGCGTTCCGCCGCGTGGTGGACCAGGGACCGCAGCGGGTCGCGTGTGGGCATCATCATCGGGTGGGCGCAATCGACCAGCACCAGGTCGGCCGCGGCACCAACGGCGATGCGGCCCAGATCCGGTCGGCGCAGTGCGTCCGCGCCGCCGGCGGTGGCGGCGTGGAAGACCATGGCGGTGTCGGCGGCAGCGAGGTCACGGCTGGCGTTGCGCGCGAGGATGATCGCAAGCCGCATCTCCTCGATGATGTTGTGCGGCGCGCAGTCGGTGCCCATGCCCATGCGCACGCCGGCGGCGCGGTAATGGCCGAAATCCTTCAGGTGTTCGCCATAGCGCGCGAAGGGGGTAGGGCAATGCGCGACGGCCACGCCGTGTTCGGCCAGCAGTGCGATGTCACTGCGCGTGTGCCAGGCGATCGAAGGGTGTTCATCGACGAAAATGCAGTGGCCGAAGACGGTGCTGGGGGAGAGCAACCCGATCTCGGCGGCCCATTGCACGGGCGTCTTGTTGTGGCGGCGGATGATCTCGCGCACCTCCACCACGGCTTGCGCGATGTGGATGGTGAAGGGGCGGCCGGTGGCGGCCGCAAGCGCTGCTGATTCGCGCAGCAGTTCTTCTTCCACCGTGTCGATCTGCGCGGGGAAGACGATGGCGGAAAGCCGCCCGGATGGGTCCTGTTCCGCCGCGTCCATCAGGCGTTGCGCGGCCTGGAATTGCGTGCGGCCACCGGGCTTGTCCCAGTGCCAATCCACCGTCTGCGGCGCGCTCATGCCCCAGCGGGCGGAGGCAAATCCGGGGCCGGCCCAGACGCGCAGACCACTCTCGCGCATCACATCCATCCAGGCGCCGAAGGGGGCGGTCAGGTCCACCAGCGATGTCACGCCAGCGGCCATCAATTCGGCATAGGCCATGCGCATCGCGGCCTCGCGGCCGGCGTCGTCCAGGCGGAAGGCCTGGCTGCGTTCGAACAGGCCGGTCATCTGCTGTTCGGGCACGCCATGGTCTTCGCGCACGCCGCGCCAATGCGGTTCGGTGGTCGGGTGGGCGTGGATGTTGACCAGGCCGGGCATGACCATCTGCCCGGATGCGTCGATCACCTGGCCTTCGAATGGCCCGGGCATGTGCGGGCGGATGGCGATGATGCGCCCGGCTTCCAACTCGATATCCTGGTTGTGGGCGTAGAGGTGGCGCGTGCCGTCCCACAGGATGGCCCAAGCGGCATTGCGGATGAGGGTTCGCATGGGGTCAGCGAACCACCGCGCGGCCGCCCGCGCAACAGGCTATTCCCGGTGCGTCTTGCGCCAGATGTCGATCGCCGCGATCGCCGCCTGTTTGGCGACGCGTTCATGGCCCGTGGTGTCACCGGTTTCCACCGGCTTCGCGCCGGAACCGGTGCTGTCATAGATGGTCCAGCGCCAGGCTTTTCCGCCGCGCAAAGGGCCGACCGTGTAGTCGCAACCGCGATATTCCATGGTGCTCAGGCGTCCATTTTCAGGGCGGCGATGAACGCGCTTTGCGGGATTTCAACCTTGCCGAATTGGCGCATTTTCTTTTTGCCTTCTTTCTGCTTGTCGAGCAGTTTGCGTTTGCGGCTGATATCGCCGCCATAGCATTTCGCCGTCACATCCTTGGACAGCGCGGAGATCGTCTCGCGCGCGATCACGCGGCCGCCGATGGCCGCCTGGATGGGAATCTTGAACAGCTGGCGGGGGATGAGTTCCTTCAGCTTTTCGCAAATCGCGCGCCCGCGCCGGTCGGCCTGCGAACGGTGCGCCATGAAGCTCAGCGCATCGACGGGTTCGTTGTTCACGAGAATGGAAATCTTCACCAGATCGCCTTCCTCATACCCGTCCATCGCGTAGTCGAAGCTGGCATAGCCGCGCGACACGCTCTTCAGCCGGTCATAGAAATCGAACACCACCTCGTTCAGCGGCAGGCGGTAGACGGCCATGGCGCGGTTGCCCACGTAAGTCAGTTCCACCTGGCGGCCGCGGCGTTCGTTGCACAGCGTCAGCACCGGGCCGAGATAGTCGTCAGGCACCATGATGGTGGCCTTGATCCAGGGCTCGCCGATATGGTCGATCAGGCTGCCATCGGGCATGTCGGCGGGGTTGTGGATTTCCAGCTCTTCGCCATTGGTGCGCGTCAGCTGGTACACGACCGAAGGCGCCGTCGCGATCAGGTCCAGGTCGAATTCGCGCGACAGGCGTTCCTGGATGATCTCCAGGTGCAGCAGGCCCAGGAAGCCGCAGCGATACCCAAAGCCCAGCGCCGCGCTGCTCTCTGCCTCATAATGGAAGGACGCGTCGTTCAAGCGCAGCTTGCCCAGTGAATCGCGCAGCTTTTCGAAGTCATCCGCGTCCACCGGATACAGCCCGCACCACACCACCGGCACGCTGGGCTTGAAGCCCGGCAGGGCCTGCGCCGCAGGGTTGCGATCATCGGTGATGGTGTCGCCCACATTGGTATCGGCCACGGTCTTGATGGCCGCGGTCAGATACCCGACCTCACCCGGCCCCAGGCTCTCCACCGCGCGCATCTTGGGCGAAAACACGCCCACCTGCTCGATCACATGCGCGGCCCCATTGGACATCATGCGCAC
>JAAFHD010000234.1:3519-6062 GCA_013298245.1 Alphaproteobacteria bacterium | reverse complement strand
CCAGCAGCGGGCCGGACAGCCGCGCCTGGTATTCCTCCCCACAGCGCGGCGCCTTGGAACACTCGCGCGCGGTATCGCCCAGCATGCCGCAGCGGCAGGGGTTCATCGCGGCGACGCACAGGAAACGCGCGGGCCAGGTGATGCGCGCATTGGCGCGCGCGATGGAGGCGGTGCCGGCCTCCATGGGCTGGCGCAGGGATTCCAAGGCGGGGCGCGGAAATTCCGGCCATTCATCCATGAACAGCACGCCGTGATGCGCGAGGCTGATCTCGCCCGGCCGCGCGCGCGGGCCGCCGCCGACCAGCGCGGCCTGGCTGGCGCTGTGGTGCGGCGCGCGATAGGGCGGCTGGGTCATCAGCCGGCCTTCGCGCAACAGCCCCGCCACCGAATAGATCGCCGAAACTTCCAGCGCCTGCGCGGGTGACAGCGCGGGCAACAGCCCGGCCATGCGCTCGGCCAGCATGGATTTGCCCGCACCCGGTGGGCCAACCAGCAGGATGTTGTGGTTGCCGGCGGCGGCGACTTCCAGCGCGCGCTTGGCGGATTCCTGGCCGACCACGCTGCTCATGCACGGGCCGGGCGTGGGTGCGCCCAGTTCCGGCGGCGCCGGTGCGCCGAGCACCTGCTGGCCGCGCATGTGGTTCAAAAGCGTGATCAGGTTGTCGGGTGCGAGCACCTGCACACGCCCGGCCCAGGCCGCTTCCGGCCCCTGCGCCGCGGGGCAGATCAGCCCGAGGTTGCGCGCGGATGCGCCCAGTGCTGCGGGCAGGATGCCTGGCACCGGCGTGATCGCGCCTTCCAAAGACAGCTCGCCCATCGCGGCGAAGCCGGCCAGTTCATCGGCCGGCAGCAGGTCCATCGCCGCCAGCAAACCCAGCGCGATCGGCAGGTCGTAATGGCTGCCCTCCTTGGCCAGATCGGCGGGCGAGAGGTTCACCACGATGCGCTTCGGCGGCAGCGACAGGCCTATGGCACCCAAGGCGGCGCGCACGCGTTCGCGGCTTTCGATCACCGCCTTGTCGGCCAGGCCCACCAGCACGAAGGCCGGCAAGCCGCTGGCCAGTTGCACCTGCACCTCGACCGGCACGGCCTCGATGCCGGCAAACGCGAAGGTGGTGATGCGGGCATGGGACATGCAACCGCAGGTAGCGTTGATGCGTTAGTGGAACAAGTGGCTACAGCGCCAGGCGCAGGATGGCCTCGATATCGGCCGCCCCCGTAACCGGGCGCGGGTTGGTCGCGATGGGCGCATCGCCGAGCCACCGCGCGGCCAGGTCCGGGATGTCATCGGCCGCGATGCCGACGGCGCCCAGCGTGTTCGGCAACCCCAGCCCACCGATAAAAGCGCGCAGCGCGGCATGCCCGGACGCGCCACCAAACACGCGCGCGACATCGGCCTGGCGCGCGCCATTCACCGCCTCGTTCCACTGCATGACCGCGGGCAGCATGACGCAGCTGGTGAAGCCGTGCGGCACGCCGCGCGCGCCGCCCAGGATATAGCCGATGCCATGGCTGGCGCCGACCGGCACGCCGGACCAGCCGCCCATGATGGAGAGCCACGCGCCCTGTTGGCACAGCGCGCGCGCGGCCAGGTCGTCAGGTGCGCGATGCGCGGCGCGCAGGCCCTCGGCGAGCAATTCCATCGCCTTCAGGGACACCGCGTCGGAGAAGGGCTGGGCGCTGCGCGCGCACCAGCGTTCGGCCGCGTGGTCCACCGCGCGGATGCCGGAGGAGAGGAACAATTCCGCCGGCGTGGCCAGCGTCGCCGCCGGGTCCAGCAGCACGGAGACGGGCACCATCCAGGCATCCAGCAGGCGGAATTTGCGGCCCTCGACCAGGTCGGTCACGCCGGCATAGGGGGCGAATTCGGCGGCCGACAAAGTGGTCGGGATGGCGACGAAACGCGGGCTTGGCATGGCGCCCAGCCAGCCTTCCGGTTCATGCCCCCGCTTGGCCTGCGCAGCCTTCAGCGCGGGCACATCGGCAATGCCGCGCCAGGCGGCCAAACATGCAGCCTTCGTGCCGTCGATCACCGAACCACCGCCAAGTGCGACAATCAGGTCGCAGCGCGTTTCGCGCAGCAGCGCGGCCAGCGCCACCACGTCTTCCACCGGGCTATGCGCGCGCATCGCGGCGAAGCGGCCCGCAAGCTTCGCGCCGATGATGCGCGCGGCGTCCTCGACCAGCGCACTGTTCGACAGCGACCGCGTGGTGACCAGCACGATGCGCTCGGCCGCCGCGATTTCCGGCGGCAGGCTTTCGGCGATCGGCATGCCATAGCGGACGCGCTGCTGCGCGGTCCAGGTGTGGGTGCCTTGGTGCATGGGGGTCTCCTACTCCGCGCGCACGCCGGCGGCGCGGATGGCCTCGGTCCAGGCCGCACCATCGCGCGTGATGCGGGCGGCGAAGGCGGCGGGGCCTTCGAAGGCGGGGGTCAGGCCATTATCCAGCAGGCGTTGGCGCAGCGTGGTGTCGGCCAGCGCGCGTTCCACCGCATCCGCCCAGCGTTGCTTGGCGGCGTCCGCCATGCCGGCGGGGCCGCC
>JAAFHD010000234.1:0-3509 GCA_013298245.1 Alphaproteobacteria bacterium | reverse complement strand
AAAGCTGCGGGGCGTCGGGGAAAAGCGGGCTGCCGATCGCATCGCCCACGGCCAGCAGGCGCAGTTCTCCGCCGCGCAGTTGGCCCATCACATCGCCCATGTTCGTCACCATGAAATCGGTGCGCAGCGCGATCATGTCGGGCACCGCCTGCGCAGCACCGCGATAAGGCACATGGGTGAGCGTGAGGCCGGCCATCGCGGCCAAGCGCGCGCCCGTCAAATGTTGTGCGGAACCGGCGCCGGCGCTGGCGAAACTGATGCTGCCAGGGCGCGCGCGGGCGGCTGCCACCACATCGGCCATGGAGCGATATTCGCTGCGCGCGCCGGTGACGGCGGCATAGGTGGACAGCGCGATATTCGCCACCGGCACCAGCGCCGTGCGCGGGTCCATCGACAGGTTGGCGCCGGGCAGATTGGGCAGGATGGTCAGCGTGCCCATCGGGCATTGGAACAGAACGGAGCCATCGGTCGCACCACGCGCCACCGCCTCCACCGCCAGCATGCCATTGGCGCCGGTGCGGTTTTCGACCACCGGGCGCGCGCCCAGATGCGGCGCGACGGCCTCGGCGATCAGGCGCGAGATCAGGTCCGCGGTGCCGCCAGCGGCGAAGCCCACGACGATGCGTGGTTGTGCTGTGGCGGGTGCGGCCAGCAGCAGCAAGGCCAGGATTGTTCGCAGCATGGGCGCCCCTCGGTTTCGCGGCAGCTTCGGGTGCGCGCATGGGGCGGTCAATGGCGGATGGACGCCCTGCCCGCGCGGGTCTATCGCCGGCACAACAAGACCGGGGACAACGCCATGATGATCGCGCGTCGTGCTGTGCCGCTGCTGCTGGGAATGCCTGCGCTTGCGCAGGATGCCCGGCCCATCCGCCTGGTGCTGGGCTTTCCGCCGGGCAGTGCGGCGGATGCCTCGGCGCGCGTGATCGCGCCGGCGCTGGGTGCGGCGCTGGGGCAGAATGTGGTGGTGGAAAACCGCCCCGGCGCGGGCAGCAACATCGCAACTGAACAGGTGGCGCGCGCGGCCGCGGATGGCACCACCATCCTGCTCGGCTCGGTCGCCAACACCATCAATGCCAGCCTGATGCGCGACCTGCCCTTCGACTTCGCGCGCGACCTGGCGCCGATCGCGCCGCTGGTCAGCGTGCCGAATATTCTCGTGGCGCATCCAAGCGTGCAGGCGGACAGCGTCGCGGCGTTGGTGGCGCTCGCGCGGCGTGATGCGGGCGGGCTGTTCTATGGGTCGTCAGGGCAAGGCACGGCGCCACATCTGTCGGGCGAATTGTTCAACCTGCTGGCGGGCGTGCGGATGACGCATGTGCCCTATCCGGGTAGCGGCCAGGCGGTGACGGACCTGCTGGCGGGACGGGTGAATGTGATGTTCTCGCCGGCATCGACGGTGATCCAGCATGTGCGCAGCGGTCGCCTGCGCGCACTGGCCAGCACGGGTGCGGTGCGCACAGCCGCCGCGCCGGAATTGCCGACCATGCTGGAAGCCGGCATGGCCGATTTCGAGAGTGCGGTGTGGTTCGGCCTGGTCGCGCCAGTGGCCACGCCCGCGGCCGTGATCGCGCGCCTGGCGGCCGCAGCCGCGGCCGCGCGCGCGCAGCCCGAGACACGCGCGCAACTGGCCGCGCAGGGCTTCGACATATTGGATGGCGGCCCCGATGCGCTGCGCGCGCTGATTGCGGCCGAGACAGCGAAATGGGCGCGGGTGGTCGAGGCCTCCGGCGCGCGAACAAACTGAGGGGAACCAACATGGCCAAGCTGAAACTGGTGGAAGCGCGTCGCTTCATCCGCGCCGTCATCGAGAAAGCCGAGGAGATGCAGGTGCCGGTTTCCGTGGCACTTGTGGGGCCGGAGGGGCACATCATCGCGCTGGAACGCATGGATGATGCGGGGTGGATCACGCCGGAGACGGCGAGTGCCAAAGCCTTCACCATGGCTGCCTTCCGCGCGATGTCGCCGCGCTTCCAGGACGGTCTGGTGACGCAGCAATGGCTGCGCGAGCGCAACCCGCAACTGGCGGTGAATGCGGCGGTGTTTACCGGCGGCAAGGTGTTCATCTCGGGCGGTGCGGCGCCGGTGTTCAAAGGCAATGAGATGGTCGGCGCCTATGGGATTTCGGGCGGCACTTCGGACCAGGATGAAGTGATGGGTTTGTATGCGCGCGAAAAACTGGGCTGGCGGCACACGCCCGCGAAGGATGCCACTTCGCAGGCGGTGAAGGACCACATCAACAGCATCTATGACAAGGTCGGGCTCGGCGGGAAGAAGCTGTAGCCGTCAGCGTTGCGGGGTTGATTCGCGCGCCTTGGCCGCGGTCAGCGCGCGGCGGATTTCGGCCTCGCACATCGCCAGTTCCGCCGTGGCCTTGGCGCGGCCAGCGCGGCCTTCATCGGCGATGCGCAGACTGTCCTCGATGGTGCCGACCAGTGCCGCGTTGGCGCGCTTCACGGCTTCGATGTCCATAGCACCGCGTTCCAGTTCGACGCGCGCTTCGGCATTGCCGCGACGCAGGGTGTCGGCATTGGCGGTCAGCAATTCATTGGTCAGATCGGTCGCGGCCTTCACCGCGCGGCCGGCATCGCGCATGCGATGAATGGCCAGCGCCTGAGCCAATTGCTGGCGCCACAGCGGCACGGTGTTGGCCAGCACCGAATGGATTTTCGCAGCCAACGCCTTGTCGTTTTCCTGGATCAGCCGGATCGACGGCAAGGCCTGCATCGCGACCTGGCGCGTCAGGCGCAGATCATGCACGCGGCGTTCGAGTTCATCACGCGCGGCGCGGGCATCGCGCAGGCGTTGCGGTGCGAGCGGGTCGTTGGGGTTTTCGGCTGCCGTGGCCAGCGCGGGCAAGGTCTCGGCCTCGGTCTTCGCCAGCGCCATTTCGCCCGCGGCGATGTGGTCGGCCAGCGCGTGGAACCACTCCAGCGTGGCGTCGTAGAGGCGGTCCAGCCGCTCCACATCTTCCATCAGTTTCGTGCGGTGGCGGTCCAGCTTGTCGCCAATGCCCTCGATCTGCCCGCGCACGGTTTCGTAGCGCATGACGATGCTGCCCACTTCGGCCTTGGCACGGTTGAAGAGGCGCGCGACGAAACCTGGCTTCTCGCCGATCTTCGTCACATCGAAGCCGCGCAAGGTCGCCAGCATGGATGACAGCGATGCGCCCGCCTCTCCGCTATCGCTGCTGCGCGCCCCTTCCAGCATGGCGTTGGCTGCTTCCTGCGCGCGGTTCTGTGTTGCTGTGCCGAAGCGCAGGATGGTGCCGGGGTCCGCCAGGTCGATGGCGGCGGCCAGCTTCGTGATCTCTGCGCGCCGTTCCTCGGACATCGGTGGGGTTTCGTGCAGCACGGTGGGTGTTGTTTCGCTCATCGGCCTTCCTCGCGCAGTCGCTCGCTCATCACCTTCACCTGGATGTCGAGCGCCTCGGTTTCCAGGGCGCGCAGGCGGGCGCGCCAATCATCGGCTGTCGCGGCCATCTCGGCCAGCAGGGGGGCCAGTGTCGCGGG
>JAAFHD010000233.1 GCA_013298245.1 Alphaproteobacteria bacterium | reverse complement strand
ATCCACGCGGAAGACCAGCTGCTGGTCGGCCAATTGATGGCCGCCAACGGCGTGTGGAAAACCCGCCAGCTGGTGCCCGCGGGCTGGTTGGAACAGATGGTGACACCCTGCGCGCTGAACCCGGAATACGGTTTCCTCACCTGGCTCAACACCGGCCGCGCGAAATGGCCGGCCGCCTCCGCGCGCGCCTATTGCTTCAGTGGTGCGGGCGGCAACACCACCTGGGTGGAGCCCGAAGAAGGCCTGGTCTGCGTCTTCCGCTGGCTGGACCCCGCCGCGCTGAACCAGGCCATGCATCTGGTGCGGGAGGCCGTGCAATGACCTGGCAACCTGAAAAAACCCACCGCATCCGCTGGGCCGAATGCGACATGCATGGCCACGTCAACCACGCCGCCTACCTGATCATGTTCGAGGATATGCGCGTGGCGCATTGGGAAAGCCTCGGCCAAAGCTTCACCCCTGGCTCCATCGGCCCGGTCGTCGCGCAATTGAACGTGCGCTATTTAGCACCCTTGGCCTTCGGCGATGTGGTGCAATTGTCGCTGCGCGTGCCGACGCTGCGCCGCACCAGCTTCACGCATGAATACGTGGTGATGAAGGATGGCGCCCGCGTCTTCGAATGCCAGGCCGTCATTGTCTGCGTCGACAATGGCACGGGCGCGCGCATCGCCATCCCGCCCGAAGCCCGCGCGCTGATGATCGAGCGCGACGGCGCCACCGCCGAGTAGCATGAGCCTCCTCTGGCATGGCCTGACCAGCGCCGCGGGGCCTTTTATCCCGCTGTGGCTGCGCCTGCGCGCGCGGCGCGGCAAGGAAGACGCCGCGCGCATCAGCGAACGCTACGGCCATGGCGCGGACCGCCCCGAGGGCCAGTTGGTCTGGCTGCATGGCGCCTCGGTCGGTGAAAGTCAGGCGCTGATCCCGCTGGTCGAAGCGCTGGCCGCGCGCCTGCCCGAAGCGCAATTCCTGATCACCACGGGCACCGTCACCAGCGCGCGCCTGCTGGATGAACGCATGCCCGCCACGCTGGCAGGCCGCTGGCGCCACCGCTACGCGACGATCGACCGCCTGGCCTGGGTCGCGCGTTTCCTCGCCGGCTGGAAGCCCGATGCGGCGGTGTTCATCGAGAGCGAATTATGGCCCAACACCATCCTCGCCGCGCGCCATGTGCGCGTGCCACTGGCGCTGGTGAATGCCCGCATGTCCGCACGTTCCGCCGAGCGCTGGGCGCGTTTCGCACCGGGCCTGGCGCGGCGCATCCTGCGCGCCTTCACGCTGGTGCAGCCGCAGACACCGGGCGATGCCGAGCGCCTGCGCCGCCTCGGCGCGCAAGCCATGCTGCATTCCGGTGACCTGAAACTGTCAGCACCACCCCTACCGCACGACCCCGCCGCGCTGGCGTCCCTGCGCGACGGCGCGCCCGTCTTCCTCGCCGCCAGCACCCACCCCGGCGAGGAACCCATCATCGCCGCCGCCCACGCCTTGCTGGCGCAGCAATTCCCCGGCCTGCGCACCATCATCGCCCCCCGCCACCCCGATCGCGGCGCCGAGATCGCCGCACTGATCGGCGCCCCCCGCCGCAGCCAGGGCGCGCCCATCACCGGCCTTCACATCGCCGATACCCTGGGCGAGCTCGGCCTGTTCTACCGCCTTGCGAATGTGGCGCTGGTGGGCGGCAGCCTGGTGCCGCATGGCGGGCAGAACCCGATGGAGCCCGCGCGCCTGGGCTGCCCCATCCTGCTCGGCCCCCACACGCACAACTTCGCCGATCGCGTGGCCGACCTGCTGGACGCGGGTGCTGCGCGCCGCATCGACCCGCCCGATGCCGCGACGCTGGCAGCGGCCGTCGCCGATGTGCTATCCCATGGTGGCGCGGGCATGGCGGAAGCCGGGCTTCGCGTCGCCAGCCACTCCACGGGCACCGCGGATGCGCTGGCGGACAGGATTGCGGAATGGCTGCGACCGGCACCAACGCCGGCGCCACAAGAACAGGAACACACCAACCCTTGATGCGCGCCCCAGGTTTCTGGTCAGGCGGCGGGGGGCCTTTGCCCCTGCTGCTGTCTCCCATCGCTGCCATCTATGCGGGGGCGACGGCGCGTCGTGTGGCGCGCCCCGGCTGGCGCGCACCGGTGCCCGTCATCTGCTGCGGCAACGCCACTGCGGGCGGCGCTGGCAAGACGACGTTGGCGCGCGATATTGGCGAGCGCCTGGCGGCCCAGGGTGTGGCCGCGCATTTTCTGCTGCGTGGCTATGGCGGGCGGATCAAGGGGCCAGTCGGCGTCAACCTGGAACGCCACGCCGTGCGCGATGTGGGCGATGAGGCGCTGATCCTGGCGCATACCGCGCCGACATGGGTGTCGGGTGATCGCGCGGCCGGCGCGCAGCTGGCGGTGGCGAATGGCGCCGGCGCGATCGTGATGGATGACGGGTTGCAGAACCCGACACTGGTGAAGGACCTGTCGCTGCTGACGATTGATGGCAGCTTCGGCTTCGGCAATGGGCGCGTGATTCCGGCGGGACCGCTGCGCGAGCCGGTGGCGCGTGCGGCGGAACGCTGCCAGGCCGCCGTGCTGATCGGGCCGGATGATGCGGGCGCGCTGGCCGCGCTGCCGCCTGGCCTGCCGGTGCTGCGGGCGCGGTTGCGCCCGGGGCCTGAAGCGGCGGCGCTGGCGGGGCGCGCGGTCTTCGCGTTTTGCGGCATTGCCAACCCGTCCAAGTTCTTCGCGACACTGACCGAAGCCGGCGCGCAGATCGCCGGCAAAGCCGCCTTCGCCGACCACTATCCGTATGACGACAGCGACATCGAAACCCTGCTGAAGCAGGCCGTCGCCGCGCGCGCGACGGTGGTGACGACGCGCAAGGATATCGTGCGCGTGCCGGCGCGATTCCACGCCGCGATCACCGTGGTGACGGTGGGCATGGAGTGGGAGAACGAGGCGGAGATCGAGGCGTTGTTGCGCGGTGTGGTGGCTCAGCGCCACGCCAGCCCGGCATAGAGAATGCGCTGGATGCGGATGCTGTCCGCCTCGACCGTATAGGCGATGGTGGCGCGGCGTTCGAAGCCCAGGATGCGCAGTTTCGGCGCCAGATCTTCGCGCGCTTTTCCAGCCTGCGGAAAGGCCTCAAGTATCTCCCAGCGCCGCCGCATGCGGGCCAGATAGTCGAACGCCCTGGTCGGCCCGGCATCAGCCGCGATGAAGCTGTAGATCGCGGTCAGATCGGCACGCGCCTCGGGCGTGAACTCAATCCTGTGCAAGGCGGCTTGCGTGCAGCGCGGTCAATTCGCGCCACACCGCTTCGGCGGAAATGCAGCGGGCCGCGTCATTCTGCGCGATGGTCGGCAGCACCGCGTCGCGCAGCCATGCTTCGGTCTCCTCCGCGCTGAGCGCTGCGAGACCGGCTTCCACAACCTCCGCCAGGTCGCGCGCGCGGCCATCGGCGATCGCGTCCTCGACGCGCTTGGCCAGGTGGTCCGGGATGCTGGTGTCCATGCCGCAACCTACCGCGTTGTCGCGACGGTTGCCACCAATGGGGTGACGCGCGCCCTGCCCCGCCCCTATCCTGCCCGCACAACAATGGGAGGATGGCCATGCAACAGGATGGCTTCGCAGGCCGCATCGGCCGCGACCGCGCGCAATCGCAACCCTATTTCCCGCAACGCCATGGCGCGGCCGCGGGTTCGCCCAACATCCTCATCCTGTACATGGACGACATGGGTTGGTCAGACCCCAGCTGCTTTGGCTCCGAGATCGACACGCCGCACCTCAACGCACTCGCAGCCGAAGGCCTGCGCTTCACCCACTACACCAGCCACCCGATCTGCTCGCCCGCGCGCGCGGCATTGCTGACGGGGCGCAACGCGCATGCCGTCGGCACCGGCTGGCTGTCCAACAACCACCCAGGATTCCCGGGCTATTCCGGCGAAATCCCGCTGCAGGCACCGACGCTGGCCGAGACACTGCGCGCCGGCGGCTACGCCACCTACATGGTCGGCAAATGGCACAACACGCCGGGCATCGACGTCACGCCATCGGGTGCGAAACACAACTGGCCGGTGCAGCGCGGCTTCGAACGATTCCACGGCATCCTGGAGGGCGAGACCAGCTTCTTCTTCCCCGCCTATCTGCGCGACGACAACCAGGTCGCGCCCATCGACCAGTACCCGCCCGACTACTACACGACCGATGCCTGGACCGACCAAGGCATGCGCTTCATCCGCGAATTGCGCGCGTCATCGGCGGACAAACCCTTCCTGCTGTACCTGGCCTTCAACGCCGTACACGCACCGCTGCAAGCGCATGCGCAGGACATCGCGAAATACCGCGGCCGCTACGATGCCGGCTGGGGTGCGCTGCGCGCCGAACGCCACGCACGCCAGATCGCCATGGGCATCATCCCGCCCGACACCGCGCTGCCCGCCTCCGACCCGCGCATCCCCGACTGGGACGCGACCGACCCCGCCGACCGCCCCATGCTGGCCCGCCACATGGAGGTCTACGCCGCCATGCTGGACCGCGTGGACCAGAATATCGGCCGGCTTCTGGCCTTCCTGGACAGCATCGGCGAGCGCGACAACACCATCATCCTGTTCAGCTCCGACAATGGCGGCACCGATGCCGGCGGGCCGCTTGGCATGTACAACAACGCCGCGCGCTACATGGGCCTAGGCCCCCTGCCCATCGAGGAGGAGCGCGCGCTGACCGATGACCTCGGCACCGCGCGTTCCACCTCGCTCTACCCCACCGGTTGGGGCGAGGTGTCGAACACACCCTTCCCCACCTTCAAGACCTATACCGGCGGCGGTGGGCGGCGCGTGTCCTTCCTGATGTCCTGGCCCTCGCGCATCGCCGATGGGGGCGCGGTGCGGGAACAATTCGTCCACGTCATCGACGTGATGCCGACGCTGCTCGACCTGGCCGGTGTGCCCGCACTCGACACCATCAACGGCAAGCCCGCCGAGCGCATGGACGGCCGCAGTTTCGCACCCCTGCTGACCAACGCCGCAGCCCCCGCGCCGCGCGCCGAACAATACTACGAATGCTGGTCCAATCGCGGCTTCTATCGCGATGGCTGGCTCGCGCGTTCCATCCAGGTGCGCGGCGAGCCGATCAATATGGAGAACTGGTCGCTGCACGATCTGACGCGCGACTTTTCCGAAAGCCGCAACCTGGCCGATGCGCACCCCGAAAAACTGGCCGAACTGGTCGGCGCCTTTGACGAGGCCGCCTGGAAATATTTCGTCTATCCGCTCGACAACCGGCAGCGCTCCCAAAAGACCGCCGATGTCACGCCCGAACAGCGCGCCATCGCCGACCGCCCGCGCCGCTATTGGCCCGATGCGCAGACCACGCATCGCGGTGACATCATGCCGCTCATCGCCAATCGGAATTTTTCCATCGCGCTGCGCTTCACCCAGCGCGTGGGCGACCAGGGCGTGCTCTTCGCCATCGGCGACCTCACGGCGGGGATGGTGATGTATGTCGAGAATGGACTGCTGAAGCTGCACTACAACGGTTTCAATCGCACCACCGACATGCCCGATGCGGCACTGCCCGCGGGCGAGCACGAAGCCGTGCTGGAGTTCGAGGCGACGGGCGCACGCCAAGGCCGCGGCCGCATCCTGATCGACGGCGCCGAGGCCTCGCCCTGGACCGCGCTGTCACCCACGCTGGTCGGCGCGGGGATGTATGAGGGCCTGGATATCGGCCTGGATCGCCGCGGCCCGGTGCTGTGGCGGCTGCATGAGCAATACGGCGTGTTCCGCTACAGCGGGCACATCCTGGATGTGGTGGTCACGCCCGGCGCACGCGCGCCGGGCTGATGTTCAATCCCGCCCCAGCAATTCGCGATTATGTTCGCCAAGCTTGGGCGAATCACGGCTCGGGCGCGGCCGCACGCCATCGATCGACAGCGGCAGGTTGACGATGCGCGGGCCGCCCCCGGGCAGCTCCGCCAACAAATCCATCGCCGCCATTTGCGCGCTGTCCGTCACCTGGCCGATGTCGTTCACCGGCGAACAGGGCACGCCCTTGGCTTCCAACGCGGCGACCCATTCATCACGCGGACGCTTTACGAA
>JAAFHD010000232.1 GCA_013298245.1 Alphaproteobacteria bacterium | reverse complement strand
GACCATCGAAATGCGCTCATACGGCCCGGGCGGGCAGCGGAACGGGTTGTCCGGAATCGCCATCACGAAATTCTGGCCATCCGGCATTTCCGAAAGCTGCCGCGCGAGCAGCGTGATCGGCTGCAGATAGGGGATCCAGCCATGCGGCATGCGCGCGCTGGCGGCCTCGTCATAGCCTTCAATGGCGCCCCAGCGCAGGTCGATGCCGGGCGACATCACCAGCTTGTCGTAGGGCACCTGCGCGCCATCGGCGAGGCGCACCACGCGGGCTTGCGCATCCACCGCGGCCGCCGCCTGGTAGACCATGCGCACACCGCGCGCGGCCAAGCGTTCGTAGTTGAAGGTGATGGACGCGACATCGCGCCGCCCGGCCAGCACCAGGTTGCCGTATGGGCAGGTGGTGAATGTGCGGCTGCGCTCGATCAGCGTCACATCCAGGTTCGGGTAGCGGTCGCGCGCGAACCGCGCGGCGGATGCGCCACCGAAGCCGCCACCAATGATGACCAACCGCCCTGCACCTTGCTGCGCGCGCGCTGCCATCGGTGCCGCCAAGGGGGTCGCCAGAAGCGCCCGTCGTGTTGCCTGGATCATGTCGGTCCCCCTCACGGCTGGCGCGCGAAATGCGCGGCAAGGGCCGCGATTTCCGCATCGGTATAGCCACGCGCGATGCGGCCCATCACCGTCGCCTCGCGGCTGTTGTCGCGGAAGGCGCGCATCGCGGCCACGAAGTCATCGCGGGTCTGCGCGCGCATGATCATGGGAATGCCATTGGCCCCAGCATCCGCCACGCCATGGCAGCCCTGGCAGCCGCCGGCCAGCAATTCCACCGGCGTATTCGCCGCCGCCGGCAGGGCCAGACCCAGCGCCAGCATCACTCCCAGAAAGCGCATCGTGCATTCCTCCCGCTCTTGTTGCGGGCATTACAACAGGGGGCGTGGCGTTGCGTCCAGCGCCATCGCGCGGCACCGTGCGTGCATGTTCACGCGTCGATCCCTCGCCGCGATCCTGGCGGCCGCGCCGGCCGCGCAATTCATCATGCTGGAACGCCAGGACTGCCCCTTCTGCCGCCGCTGGCACCGCGAGGTCGGCGCGCGCGCCTGGAACGCATCCGACCTCGGCGCCCGCGCGCCGCTGCGCCTGGTCGATGTCGCGCGCGGGCTGCCCGATGACCTGTCCTGGATCACCGAGGGCCGCGTGGTGCCCACCTTCCTGCTGGCGCGGGACCAACGCGAAATCGGCCGTTTCCTGGGCTACAATGGCAGCCTGTTCTTCTGGCAGCAGGCGGAGGCGCTGGTCGCGCGGCTCTGACCGCCCGACGCGCATGTCATCCTCCAAATGGATGAAGTGACGCAAAATATTCACGGCGATTTGCGCATTCTGCCGTGATTTTTCGGCTTTTCACCCCAGTCTTTCGGATCGCTTTCAGGACTTCAGCCGCCCATTCCGCGTCTTCTCCTCCCACCACCGATGGAGGGGATCATGCGCATCATCGCTTTCTGCCTGTCGCTCTGCCTGGCCGCCGCGCCAGCCGCCGCGCGCGACATCACCCGCAGCATGGGCGAGGGCCAGGCCGCCGCGCTGCTGCATTTGCCGGGGCCGGCGCATCTTCGCCCGGCCGTCGTGCTGATGCTGGCCGATGGCCGCGCGCCGGACCTGCGCGCCGACCGGCATATCGAGCACCTGCTGGGCGCCGGCATCGCCGTGCTGGAACCCCAGGCGCCGGTGCCCGACATCCGCGCCATTTTCGCCGCACTGGCGCGGCGGACGGATGTGGATGGCTCGCGCGTCGGGCTGCTGACGCGCGGTCGTGGCGCGCATGTCGATCTGCGCGGCAGCCCGATCATCGCCTCGGTGCTGCTCTATCCGGGCTGCACCGTGCCGCCGCCGCAGCCCGCCCCTGGTGCGGTGCTGCTGATGCATGGCGATGCCGATGACGCCAACCCGACCGATGCCTGCCTGGAGCTGGCCGAGGCCTGGCGCCACAACGGGCTGGAGGTGCGCCAGCACATCGTGCCTGGCGCCAGCTATGGCTGGGATTTGCGCCCGATCGGGCCGTCATCCACGGAATTGCTGCCGCGCCCCGATGGCCGCGGCCGGGTGCGCGCACAGGCCTGGCCGGACGGCGCGGAATACGCGGCGGGCCTGGCCGCGCGCTTCCTGGCGGCCGAGCTGGATCGCGGGTCGTGAACTGGCTGGCGCGCATTGGCGATGCGGGGCTGTTCGTCCCGCCGCTGGCGGTGCTGCTGGGCCTGGCGCTGCCGCCGCTGGCCGATGCGGCCGAGGTGCTGTTGGTGCCATGCGTCGCGCTGCTGCTCGCGATGAGCATCGGGCTGGCCGAACCTGGCCGGCTCTCGGCGCGCGAAATCCCGCCGGTGCTGCTGATCGTGGGCGCCAACCTGCTGGTCACGCCGCTGATGGTGCTGCTGTTGGGCCATGGGCTTGGCCTGCCGCTGGCAGGCGGGTGGCTGGTGCTGGTGGCGGCCTGCCCGGCGGCGGGTGGGGCGGCGCTGGTCGCGTCATTGCTGGGGCTGCCGGTGCGGCCGCTGTTGCTGGCGCAGCTGCTGTGCTTCGCGGCAATGCCCATCACCGCGCCGCTGGTCGCGGCCCTGTTGCTGGAAGGTGTCACGATCGCGCCCGGCGCGCTGTTCATCCGCGTGGGGCTGATGGTGGCGCTGCCGGCGCTGGCGGGCCTGGCGCTGCGCAGCGCCTTGGGCGAGGCCAGGCGGCACCACTGGGCACGGCCGATGCGCGGGCTTGGCGTGCTGGCGCTGGCTGGCATCGGGCTGGCAGTGGCGGCGGGGCTGATGCGGCTGTCACCCACCCCAGCGCAATGGTCGCAGGCGCTGGAGGGCATCGCAGTCGCATCCGCCTTGGGCGCGCTGATCGCCTGGCTGGCGGCGCCGCGCGTGGCCGTGCTGGCGGGCGGCTTCGCGCTGGCGGGTGCCGTGCGCAATGTCAGCCTGTTATGGAGTGCCACGCTTGGGCTCGCGCCACCCGAGGGGCAGATGGTGATGATGCTCGGCACGCTGTGGACGCTGCTGCTGCCGGCGCTGCTGGGGCTGCGCCGGGCGCCGGCGATGCGCGCCTGTGCCGCGATCTGGCTGTGCCTGTTGCTGTAGCGGCCCGCCTGCGCTAATCGCCCCGTTCCGCGGCACCCCTGGAGGTCGCGGCCACCCGCAAGGTGGAAACCCACACATATAGGAGTTTGGCCATGATCCAGACCATTCGGATCGAAGCCGCGACGCGCGAGAATGCAGGTAAGGGGGCAGCCCGCGCGACCCGTCGGCAGGGCTTCGTGCCCGGCGTCGTCTATGGCGCGAAGCGTGAGGCGCAGCTGATCCAGCTCGACCCGCGCGTCATCATGAAGGAAATGCACAAGGGCGGCTGGCAGTCGCACATCTATGAAGTGGCGGTCGAAGGCGGCACCACTGAACAGGCCCTGATGAAGGAGGTGCAGTTCCACCCCGTCACGGACCGCCCGGTGCATATCGACTTCCAGCGCCTGGCCCCGGGTGCGCGCGTGAAGATCCGCGTGCCGGTGCACTTCCTGAACGAAGCGACGGCACCCGGCATCAAGGCCGGCGGCACGCTGAACGTGGTCCGCCGCGAAATCGAAGTGATGGCCGAGCCTGAGAACGTGCCGGCGCATTTCGAGATCGACCTGGGTGCCGCCAATATCGGCGACAGCCTGCGCTGGTCGGCGGTGCTGGACCAGTTCGGCACCAAGGCCGTGATCACGCGTGACTTCGTGGTGGCGACCATTGCCGCACCCGTGGTTGAGGAAGTGGTCGCACCCGTCGTCGCCGCGGCCCCGGCCGCGAAGGGCAAGGGCAAGGCCGCACCTGCCAAGGCAGCGCCCGCCGCCGCGGCGCCTGCGAAGAAGAAGTAAGCGCCTATGCTGCTCTGGGTCGGGCTGGGTAATCCCGGCCCGGAGCATGCGCGCCAGCGGCACAATATCGGCTTCATGGCGCTGGACGCCATCGCTGCGCGATACCGCTTTCCACCCTGGAAGAAGCAGTTCAAGGGCGAGGCCACGGCCGGCGCCATCGGGCCTGCGCGCGTGCTGCTGTTGAAGCCGCAGACCTATATGAACCTGTCCGGCGATGCGGTGCAGGCCGCGGCCGCCTTCCACAAGATCAAACCCGCTGACATCTGGGCCTTCCATGACGAGCTGGACCTGGCGCCCGCGAAACTGCGCGTGAAGCAGGGCGGCGGCACGGCCGGGCATAACGGGCTGCGCGACATGCAGCGCGCCCTTGCCACGCCTGATTTCGGCCGCGTACGATTGGGCATTGGCCACCCCGGTGACAAGGCGCGGGTGACGGGCCATGTCCTGGGCAACTTCGCCAAGGATGAGGATTGGGTCGCCCCCATGCTGGATGCGGTGGCCGATGCAGCGCCGCTGTTGGCCGAAGGGCGCTTGGCCGATTTCGCGACGCGTGTGGCGTTGCTGACATAATGGTCCGATCGTGGCGCTTGCTCTTCAAGCGCCGCGTGAATCGGCCCACCAACAAAGGCTGCGATGATGGAACCCGATGATTTCGGCTTTGGCGCGCCCGGTCTGGCCGACCAGGCCAATGCGGCCGCCGCCCTGGCCGTCGCCTTGCAGGCCCAGGCCGCCACGCTGGCCCAGGCGGCGTCCGGCCTGCGCGCCTGCCTGCCCGGCCCCACCGATGCCGGCCCCATCAGCGATGTGCGCCGTGCCCGCGGCGTGGCGCAGGCTGCGGCCGATGCCGCG
Organism: Alphaproteobacteria bacterium; assembly: GCA_013298245.1. Classification (GTDB taxonomy): domain Bacteria; phylum Pseudomonadota; class Alphaproteobacteria; order Acetobacterales; family Acetobacteraceae; genus Rhodovarius. Next base: position 1,367 of record JAAFHD010000232.1, on the reverse strand, counting down.
ATGCGCGCCGCCCTGCTGCTGGAGGCAGCCGAGCTGGTGACCGGCCCGGATGCCGCCGCGCGTCTGCGGAAGGCCTGCGAACGCGCGGGCCTGCCCGCCGCCAGCCTGCTGCCGGCGTTGCGTGCCGCCGCCCTGGCCTTGCCCACCGATGATGGCGCGGCGCGCATCGCCGCCTCGATCGTGGTGGAAGAGATGGGCGCCGCCCTGGCCGGTTGACCCCGCAGCTGTCGCGCCACCGGGCGCGATCATTGCGCTGCCGAGAAACTCCCGAATTTGGTCATTCACGATTGACCGTCTCGATCGGCGCGACAGGTTTCGCATATTGTGCCCACGGCGCCGTGCACATTAACCTGCCTTCAGGAAGCAGGAACGAAAACCACCATGGCCACCATCACAGGCACCAGCAACGCCGACACCATCAACCCCAGTGGCGTCTCGGCCGGGGTGACCGGTGGGCCGCTGACCAGTTTTGGCGACACCATCCTGGGCCTGGCCGGCGAGGACCTGATCACCGGCAGCGGCGGCAGTGACCTGATCGATGGCGGCGCCGACAATGACACGCTCGATGGCGGCAATGGCAATGACACGCTGATCGGCGGGCTTGGCGCCGACAGCCTGACGGGCGGCAATGGCAGCGGCGACACGGCCAGCTACGCCAACGCCGCGGCTGGCGTGACCTTGGCGCTCGACAATTCCTTCACCGGCAGCGGCGAGGCGCAGGGCGATGTCTTCAACGGCATCGAGAACGTCATCGGCAGCGGCTTCGCCGACAACATCACCGGCGACGGTGCCGCCAACACGCTATTCGGCGGCAATGGCGATGACACGCTGAACGGCGGCAATGGCAATGACTGGCTGTTCGGCGGCGTGGGCGCCGACAGCATGCTGGGCGGCAACGGCACCGACACGGTCAGCTATCTGGGCCTCGGCAGCGGTGTGACGGTCTCGCTCACCGGCCCCGCCGGCGCCTCCAGCGAGGCGGTGGGCGATGTCTTCGACAGTGTGGAGAATGTGCGCGGCACCAACAGCAACGACAGCATCACCGGCAATAGCGGCAATAACTCGCTGGAAGGCCTTGGCGGCAATGACACGCTCTCCGGCGGCGATGGCAATGACACGCTGTACGGGGAGCTGGGCGCCGACCAGTTGATCGGCGGCGATGGCTTCGACATCGCCGACTATGCCGGCGGCAGCACCACCACGCACCATGTCATCTCGCTGACCAACCCGGGTTTGAACACGTTCACGGCCGCAGGCGACACCTATTCGGGCATCGAGGCCATCACCGCCACCAATGCCAACGACACGGTGGAAGGCAATGCGGTCGCGAACCTGCTGGACGGCTGGAACGGCGACGACAGCCTCAC
>JAAFHD010000231.1:1983-6114 GCA_013298245.1 Alphaproteobacteria bacterium | reverse complement strand
AAGGGCCGGGAGGCCCCTGGACCCCGGGTTATGGCAGGGTTTGGGGAGGGGGCATGGTGCGCCCTTGATCACCGTCGCGACCTTGATGCCCCCTCCCCAAACCCTGCCAAGACTCATGGTTTCCAAAGGCCTTTCGGCCTTTGGTGGATTGGGCGCTGCAAGCGACCGATGGTTTGGAGAGGGGCAAAGCCCCTCTCCAAGGCCACCCTGACCACCCATCCCCACCATCGTCATCGCGCTCAATCGATGCGCGCGGCGCGGTCGATGAACAGCGCGCCGCCCGTCACGATGCGTTCGCCCGCGTCGATGCCCTGCGTCACTTCCCAATTGTCATCGCTGCGGTTGCCCAGCACCACGCGGCGCATGGCGAAGCGGTTGCCATCCATCGCGACCCAGACGCTGGCTTCGGACCCGCGGAAGATGACAGCGCTGGCGGGCACGGCCGGCGCGTTGCGCGAATCCGAGACGGCGATGCGGAAGGTCGCGAACATTTCCGGGCGCAGCGCGCCCGTGGGGTCCGCCAGTTCGGCGAAGACGGTCATGCGCCGCGTGGTCGCATCAAGCCCCGCGCCGGTGCGGATGATGCGCGCCTGGAAGCGCTGGTTGGGCAGCGCGCCGACCTGCACATCGACGGTCTGGCCGGTGCGGATGAAGGGCACGTCCACCTCGCGCACCGCGGCCACCAGCCACATCGTGGACAGGTCGCTGATGGTATAGGTGGGCTCGCCTGTGCCGGCGGTCAGCAACATGCCGGGGCTGGCGCGGCGCTGCGTGACGGTGCCGGTGAAGGGCGCGCGCACCAGCACGGTGCCCGAGACCTGGCGGGTGCGTTCGATTTCGGTGATGGCGGCGGCGTCGCGGCCCAGCACACGCAGGCGATCGCGCGCGGCGGCCAGGTTGGCATCGGCGATGCGCTGGTCGGACTGCGCGGTGGCGAAGGCGGCGCGGGCCTGTTCGACGTCGCGCTGCGAGGCGGCGCGGGCGGCGAAGAGCGATTGCTGGCGGGTGTTTTCGCGCTCTGCCTGGGCGAGTGTGGTGGCGGCCTTGCCCAGATTGTCCACGGCGGAGAGCAGGTCATTGGCGGCCTGCGTGACGTCGGGCGTTTCCACTTCGAACAGCGGCGTGCCGGCTTCCACGCGGTCACCCAGCTGCGCCAGGGTGCGTGTGACGCGGCCGGTGAAGGGGGCCAGGATGGGCGTGCTGCGGTCTTCGTTGACCGAGATTCGGCCCTCGGCCACGCGTTCGGCGCGGAAGGGGCGCGCCACCACGGGTTCGATGCGCAGCGCGCGCATTTCATTGTCCGACAGGCGGAATTCGCCAGGCGATGCGGGCGTTGCGGTGACCGCGGCGGCACCTGGGCGGCGCGGTTCCTCGTTCTGGTTCAGCACGAAGAAACCGCCGACGGCCAGCGCCGCGCCCAGGCCCAGCAGCGCCATCCAGGCGCCGGGCTTGAACTTCGGCGGCGGCATCATGGCCGGGGGGGCAGCGCGCTGCGGCGTCTGCTTGGTCTCCGGCTTTTCCATCACGTCCATGGCGGCATCCAGTTCGATCTTGGCGACCCCTTCATCAGGCACCCGGATTGCGGCGGGCCCGGGGCTGCGCCTGGGCATTTTCGCGTTCGGATGGGTGTCTGGGGCCGGGCTTCGAAACTGAACGTAACCTGAATGACGTGGCGCCGATAGCACGTGAACGTGAACTATCGGCCATCTTCGATCAAATTATCAGTTCAATAAGGAAAGGACCTGGCGCCGAAAGGCTTTGCGCCATCAGGTCGGCGACCTGTTCCAAGGTGGTGGCCGTCGCGGCCTCCACGCCCATGGACTGCGCGAGCTTGGCCCAGCCGATATCGGGGTTGCCCAGGTCCATCATGTCCATGGCGGTGCGGCCGGGGTTGGCGCCGACATTCTGGTACTCGCCCAACAGGATTTGGTATTTGCGGTTGGACAGGATGATGGTGGTGACCGGCAGCTTTTCGCGCGCCTGCGTCCAGAGGCCCTGCACGGTGTACATGGCGCTGCCATCGGCCTGGAGATTGACCACACGACGGCCAGCGCCACCCACCGCCGCGCCGGTCGCGAGCGGAATGCCGCAGCCGATGGCGCCGCCGGTGATCTGCAACCAGTCATGCGGGGCGGCGCCATAGGTCAGCGGGAAAAAACCGCGCCCGTAGGAGACGCTTTCATCGACGATGATGGCACCCTCTGGCAGCAGGGAGCCGACGGTGCGCGCAAGCCCTTCCGGCGATGGCGCGCCGCGCACCGCTTCGGGGCGCGGGCCGGGATCGGGGATGGCGGCGGCGGGTGCGCCGAGTTCATCGACCAGCGCTTGCAGTGCTGCTTCCGCATCCTGTTCGGGGCGGGTCAGCACATGCACGCCGGCGTTCTCCGGGTAGTGCTTCGAGGGCTTGCCGGGATAGGCGAAAAACCCGATCGGCGCCTTGGAACCGACTAGAATAATGTGCTGCACCGACGCCAGCGCGGCGATGGCCATATCGACGGGGTATGGCACGCGTTCCAACTGCATGCGGCCGCGCCCACGCGCCATGCGCGGCGTCGATGTTTCGGCCATGATGCGTGCGCCGGTGGCCGCCGCGATGCGCCACGCCAATTCCTGCGCGCGCGGGGTTTGCGCCGGCGCGCCGCCGAGCAGCACCAGCACATTGGTCTTCTCGCGCAGCACGCGCGCGGCGTTCTTCACCGAATGCGGATCGGCCTGCGGCACGGCAGGCACGGGCAGCGCATCGGCCACCACACCGCCTTCATCCCAACACGTGTCGGAGGGCAAAATCATCGTGGCGATCCGCCCCGGATAGGTGCGCGCGGCCTGCACCGCCTGCGCTGCCTCCATGCCCACATCGGCCGCGCTGGTGGAGGTGCGCACCCAGGACGAAACACCGCGCGCGAAGCCTTCTGTGTCGCCCGTCAGCGGCGCGTCATAGGGGCGATGATAGGTGGCCTGGTCGCCCACGCAATTGACGATGCCGCTGCGCGCGCGGCGCGCGTTGTGCAGGTTGGACAGGCCGTTCGCCAGGCCCGGCGCGCAGTGCAGCAGTGTGGCGGCAGGCTTGCCCGTCATGCGCCAATAGCCATCCGCCGCACCCGTCACGACATTTTCCTGCAAGCCCAGGATGCAGCGCATGCCGGGAATGCGGTCCAGCGCAGCCACGAAATGCATCTCGGAGGTGCCAGGATTGGCGAAGCACACATCGACGCCGGATTTCAGCAGGCTGTGGACGAGGGATTCGGCGCCGTTCATCGTGTTCCATTCCTTTGGGTGGCGCGAAGCGTGCAACCCGTGGAATGATCCGGCAAGAGAGGGAGACGCATGGGCAAGCCAATCCGCATCGGGATCATCGCCGGCCTGCTGGCATACTTCGTGATGCACCAGGGCACGCTGTTCCTGCTGCACCATTATGGCGCGGCCGCGGTGCCCTATATCGGCCGCGTGGCGATGCCGTTTTCGCTGGCGGTGATGCCGCCCTGGGGCCTGCCGCAAGTGGCGATGCTGGCGCTGGAAGCCATGGTTTGGGGCGTCATCCTGTGCATGCTGCTGCGCGCCTTGCAGCTGCCGGATCTGATCACCGGATTCGCCTTTGGTGTGGCGGTGATTGGTGGGTCGCAACTGACCTGGATGGCGGAATTGCGCGGCCTGCCATGGATGGCCGGCGGCAATGAACAGCGGCTGTTGCTGACCTTCCTGATGGGCGGCGTGCTGGGTTGGGGCACCGCGTTCTGGGCGCGGCCGATGGCGTTGCAAGGCAACTGACGCGCGGCGCGCAACCTACTCCTGGCGCGCGCGCACGCCCGCGGCGCGCAACCTATTCCTGGCGCGCGCGCACGCCCGCGGCGCGCAACCTACTCCTGGCGCGCGCGCACGCCCGCGGCGCGCAACCTATTCCTGGCGCGCGCGCACGCCCGCGGCGCGCACGACCGGCACCCAGCGCGCGCGTTCAGCCGCGTAGAACGCATCCACCTCCGCCATCGTCCAGGGTTCGGGCGCCAATTCGCTGCCCATCGCGGCCAGGCGCTCACGCAAGTGCGGCCGGCGCAGGGCGGTGTTGAAGGCGTCCGCCATGCGCTGCGCGGCCTCGGCCGGCACGGCGGCAGGTGCGGCGATGCTGTTCCAGGTATA
>JAAFHD010000231.1:0-1973 GCA_013298245.1 Alphaproteobacteria bacterium | reverse complement strand
AGCCGGTGAAGCCCGGCACGCCGGCTTCGTCCAGCGTCGGGATATCGGGCGCCGCCGGCAGGCGCCGCTGCGCAGCCACGCCCAGGATTCGCGCCCGACCCTCTCGGTGATGCGGCAGCGCGGTCAGCAGCGCGTCGAACATGAAGGTCAGCCGCCCGGCCATCACATCCGTCAGCGCCAGCGCCGAGGAATTATAGGGCACATGCACCAGCTCCGGATGCGCGATGCCCACCTGCTGCGCGAAGCGCGCACCAACCACATGCGTCGTGGTGCCGACCGGGCCCGAGCCAAATTCCGCGCGTCCGCCCGCGCGGTGCTGGGCGATGAAACCGGCCAGGTCCGCGGCCGTGCCCGGCGGCACGACCAGCGCCATCGGCACCAGGTTGATCATCGACAGCCCGCGCAGCGCGCGCGCGATATCGACCGGCAACGGGTCGAAGATCGCGATGTTCATCACCAGCTGGGAGATGGTGCCGAACAGCAGCGTTTCGGCATCCGGCGCGGCGCGCGCCACCGCCTCCACCGCGCGCATGCCAGACGCCGCGGGCAGGTTCTCGATCATGATGCGCCGGCCGAGCACGGCCTCGGTCTCGGCCGCGACGAGCCGCGCGACGATATCGGCATTGGCCCCGGCGGCGGAGGCCACGACCAGGCGCAGCGGGCGTTGGTCCTGGGCAAGGGCTGGGGTTGCCAGCAGCGCTGACATCAGCGCGCGGCGTGTGGGTCTCGGCATGGCCGCAAGATGCACTTGCGACGCATTCTCAACAACCCTGCCCCCGAATTTTTGTTCTGTCCCTTGCCGTGCGATGCGCCCGCCGCTAAGGCGCGCCACCTTTCAAGGACAAGCACCATGGCCATCGAACACACCTTCAGCATCATCAAGCCCGACGCCACGCGCAACAACCACACCGGCGCCATCAACGCGATCTTCGAAAAGAACGGCCTGCGCATCATCGCGCAGAAGCGCATCTGGATGAGCCGCGCGCATGCCAAGAAGTTCTACGAAGTGCACGCCGCGCGCCCGTTCTACAACGACCTGGTGGACTTCATGGTCTCCGGCCCCGTGGTGGTGCAGGTGCTGCAAGGCGAGAACGCGGTGATGAAGAACCGCGACCTGATGGGTGCGACCAACCCGGCGAACGCCGCCGAGGGCACCATCCGCAAGCTGTTCGCCGAGAGCATCGAAGCCAATTCCGTGCATGGTTCGGACAGCGCCGAGAACGCCGCGATCGAGATCGCGTATTTCTTCGCCGGCTACGAGCTGGTCGGCTGAAGTCGGATCGTGGCGGGCTTTTTCAGCCCGTCACGGATAATTCCCGTTGGTGTCGCCGGGCTTCGCGGCGGCACCTTTGGACTTGGCTTCCAGCCGGTCCAGAATCCCCAGCACCAGCGCGCAGACCACGAACAGCGCGTGGATCGCCATGGCCCATGTCAGGTCGCGATCGCTGTAGTCATCCAGCTTCAGGAACAATTGCAGCAGATGAATGCTGCTGACGCCGACGATCGCCAGTGACAATTTCAGCTTGAGATTGCCCGGGTTCAGCTTCTTCACCCAAAGCTTGCGCTGCCCTTCCACATTCGCATCCAAGGGCGAGACCAGGCTGTCATAGGAGGCGATGATCACCATCGTCACCAGTGACGCCACCAGCACGCTGTCCACCAGGTAGAGCAGCCCCAACAGCATTTCCGTGTCCGACCCGCCCTGAAAAGCCTTGCCGGCATAGGCGACCAGCTTGCCCAGGAATTTCAGCGCATAAATGCCAAGTGCTGCCGCCAGCCCCAGCAGGAACACGACCAGCAGATAGCGGCTGGCGAGGATGATGCGGTCGATCAATGGTCCCATGCCTGCCCTCTCGCATACGGGCGCGCCCCGGTGCAAGCTGCGCGCGAAGAGGAGGCCATGATGGTTCAGCGATACGCCGAGGAAGAGCGGCTTTCAGGCGCGGTTGCGCATGGCGATGTGCTGTACCTGG
>JAAFHD010000230.1 GCA_013298245.1 Alphaproteobacteria bacterium | reverse complement strand
GCGCGAAGGCATTGCCCAATGACAGCATCGGCACGCCATGCACCGATTTCGCAAAGCCATCCGCCACACGCCCGGCCACCTTCTGCGTCGGGCTGTCGGCGCGGATCAGCGCGGGGTTCGCTGCCTCCAGCGCGCGCAGGCGGTTCAGCAGCGCGTCGTATTCGGCGTCCGAAACCTCCGGCGCATCCTGTTCATAGTACAGCCGGTCATGGTGGCGGATCTGTTCGATCAGCGTCGCAATCTCGTCGCTCACGCCGCACCCTTCAACAAGCTGTCCGCGGCCGCGCGCGCCGCTTCGGTGATGGTCTCGCCCGCCAGCATGCGCGCAATCTCCTCGCGCCGCGCTTCGCCGTGCAGGGGCTCCACCCGCGTCTCCGCCCGCGCCCCGCGCACCGCCTTCATCACGCGCAGATGCTGCGCACCACGCGCCGCCACCTGCGGCGAATGCGTCACCACCAGCACCTGCACGCCCTCCGCCACCCTTGCCAATCGCTCGCCCACTGCCGCCGCGGTCGCGCCACCAATGCCCGCATCCACCTCATCAAACACCAGCGTCGGCACGGGCGAACCGGCGGTCAGCACCACCTTCAACGCCAGCATCATGCGCGACAATTCGCCGCCCGACGCCACCTTCTCGATCGGCCCCGGCGCCTGGCCGGGGTTGGTCGAAACCAGCAGCGCCACGCGCTCCATCCCCTCCGCGTTCCAGGCGGCCTCCGCGCGTGGCGTGATCGCCGCCGAGATCCGCGCGCGGTCCAGTTTCAGCGGCTTCAATTCGCGCGTCAGCGCGCTCTCCAGCTTGGTCGCGGCATTGCGCCGGCCCGCCCCGAGCGCCTCCGCCGCGGCCACATATTCCGCCCGCGCCGCCGCAGCCTCGCGCGCCCGCGCGGCCACACCGCTGGCGCCGGCATCCAGTGCTGCCAGCCGCGCCCGCAACGCGCCCAGCAGCGCCGCCAATTCCGGCACCGGCACGCCATGCTTGCGCGCCGCCGCGCGCAGGCCGAATAGGCGTTCTTCCAGCACTTCCAGCCGGCGCGGATCGGGCAGGGCTTCGTGCACCAGACGGGCCAGCATCGCCTCTGCCTCGGCCAGCGCGTCCTGCGCGGTGCCCAGGGCGGCGATGATCGGCTGCGCCGCGTCAGCCAGGCCAGGTGCCCGTTCCAGCGCGCGTGCGGCCCCGCGCAGCGCCGCCGATGGTCCCGCCGTGCGGCGGTCGCGTGGCGTCAATTCGGCGATGGCGGTCGCGATCGCCTCCGCGCGGCGTTCGCCCTGTTGCAGGTGCTGGCGTTCCTGTGCGAGCCGATCCTCCTCGCCCTCCTCGGGGGAGAGCGCGGTCAGTTCCTCCACCGCATGGCGCAGCCATTCCTCGTCGCGCTGGGCGGCCTGCATGGCGGTGCGTGCGTCGGCCAGTGCAGCCTCCGCGCGGCGCCAGCCGGCAAATGCCACCGCCGTCGCCGCACGCTGCCGCGCCAGCCCGCCAAAGGCATCCAGCAGCGCCGCATGGGTCGCGGCATCGGCGAGCCCCGCCTGTTCATTCTGGCCCTGCACTTCCACCAGCAATGCCGCGATCCGGCGCAGCATCGCGACACCGACCGGCTGGTCATTGACGAAGGCGCGTGATTTGCCGTCCGCCGCCACCACACGGCGCAGCACCAGCGTGTCTTCGGTCTCGATGCCCTGTTCGGCCAACAGCGCCTGCGCGGGGTGCGCGGCATCCAGCGCGAAGCTTGCAGCGACACTGGCCTGCTTCGCACCCGCGCGCACCAGCCCCGCATCCGCGCGCCCACCCAAGGCGAGGCCCAGGCTGTCCAGCAGGATGGATTTGCCCGCGCCGGTCTCACCGGTCAGCACGGAAAGCCCCGCGCCGAATTCCAGTTCCAGCGCGTCGATCAGCACCACATCGCGGATGGCGATGGCGGTGAGCATGGTCAGAACACCAGGCTGATGACCCGGCGGAAGAAGCCCGGCTGCGCGTCATCCGCAGGCCCGCCCGCGACCAGCAGGCGGTGGCTGTCCGAATACCAGGGGCTGCCGGGGAAGTTGTGGCCCAGCACCGCCGCCGTCTGCCGCGCTTCGTCCGCCAGGCCGAGCGAGAGATACACTTCCGTCAAGCGGTGCAGCGCTTCGGGCACGTGGTTGGTGGTCTGGTATTCCTCGATGACGCGGCGGTAGCGGCCGATCGCGGCGTTCAGCAAACGCTGGCGCTGGTAGAAGCGGCCGATGTTCATTTCCCGCCCCGCCAGGTGGTCGCGGCCGAGGTCGATCTTCAGCCGCGCATCGCGCGCGAAGGCGGTGTCGGGGAAGCGGTTCACCACATCCTGAAGCGCGGTGATGGCCTGTTCGGTCGCGCGCTGGTCGCGCTGCGCGTCGTTGATCTGTTCGTAGAAGGACAGCGCGCGCAGGTAATGCGCATAGGCGATGTCCCGGTGCGCCGGATGCAGCTGGATGAAGCGGTCCAGCGCGCCGATGGCTTCGGTGTAGCGGTTGCGCATGTACTCGCCATAGGCGCCCATCAGCTTCGCGTTGGTGGCCCAGGTGGAGAAGGGATGGTCGCGTTCCAGCTGGTCGAACATGTCGACCGCTTCGCGGTACTGGTCATTGCGCAGCAGCCGGATGCCGGCGGCATACATGGCCTCGGGCGAGCGATCGACCACGCCGGCGACGGGGCCGCTGCCTTCCAGCAGGGTTTGCATGCGCCCATCCCACCCGCGCAGCCCGCAGGCGGATAGTGGCAGGGCAAGGGCGAGGATCAGCAGGATTCGCGGCATGGCGCGTTGTATATCAGGGGCTGCTGGGCTGCGCGAGTGCGGCTTCAGGCCGGTGCCGCGACGGCGGCGAGCGGCATCATCATGCCATCCGCCATGCTGGGTGCGATGGTCCAGTTCCAGGCGGTGCGGTCTTGCATCAGGGCGTGCAGCAGCTGGTTGTTCAGCGCGTGCCCGCTGCGATGGCCGCGGAAACGGCCGAGGATTCGCGCCCCCGCCAGGCCCAGATCACCCACCACATCCAGCAGCTTGTGGCGCACGAATTCATCGGCGAATCGCAGGCCGCCGGGGTTCAGCACCTGGTCGCCATCGACCACCACGGCGTTGTGCAGGCCGCCACCCAGTGCGAGGCCGGCGGCGCGCAGTCGCGTCACGTCTTCGGCCATGGTGAAGGTGCGCGCGCGGGCGATTTCGGCGCGGAAACTTTCGGCGGTGATGCGCAGGCCATGGGTTTGCCGGCCGATCGCCTGGGCGGAGAAATCGATCGACAATTCGGCATCCATCGCGAAGCCGTCCGACGGCAGCAACTCCGCCCATGCGGCCTGCGGGCCTTCGTTCTCGCGCACGCGGACCGGGCGCAGGATGCGAATTGCGCGCGCGATGCCGGGGTTGCGGGTCAGGCCGGCGCAATTGATCAGGAACTGGAAGGGTTCCGCGGAGCCATCCAGGATAGGCACTTCCGGCCCGTCGAGTTCAATCAGCGCGTCATCCACACCAGCGGCGATCAGCGCCGCCATGATGTGTTCCACCGTACCGACGCGCGCGCCATCCAGGCCCAGCATGGTGCACAGCCGCGTATCAATGACGTGGTCGAAGCGGGCGGGGATGCTGATGCCAAGATCGGTCCGCAGGAAGACGATGCCCGCACCAGACGGCGCTGGGCCGATCGCCGCACGGACATGCCGGCCGCTGTGCAGTGCGACGCCCGCGAAGGGCATGCGCGTCTTCAGCGTCGTGCGTTGGCCGGCGTTGTGCGCCGCGAAGCCGTCCATCAGCCTGTCGTCTCTTCCGTGTCGTGCCGGGCGAGGCCCGGAATTTCCCACGGACCACGGGGGCGATCCGTCCTGATGACATATCCATGGCAGGCGAGTTCGCGCGCCGCCAGTCAAGCCTTGTTTCGCGATGTTTCGTTTTAACTGTTTGATATTGCTTTACAAAACGACGCATGTTGCGGCTTGACAAAGGCCCAATTGTTACGCGGCCGCCCATGTGCGCGCCAGGAACTCGGCCCATTGCGCGGTGATCGGCGCGCGGCCGAAATGGCGCATCGCGGTGGCGCGCCCGGCCTGCCCGATGGCGCGGCCAAAGGCCTGGTCGTCCAGCAGCCGCGACAGATGCAACCGCGCCTCGGCCACGTCGCGGGCCAAGAGAAGGTCATGGCCGGGTGTCGCCAGTTGCATGATTTCGGGACAGGGATTGTGCAGGCCCACGGCGCCAGGGTCCATCACCACCACCGGGATGCCGGCCATCCATGCCTCCATGAAGTTCAGCGTATAGGGCAGCTCCAGGCCCGAGCAGTAGAAATACGCCCGGCAGCGGGACAGCAGCTTCGGCTGCTGCTCGGGCCGAATGGCGCCGAGCGACTGCGGCACGCCGTCATTGCCGGGGCCGCACAGCACCATCGGCAGCGCCGCCGCCACCTGTTGCCACAGCGCGAATTGCGCCGGGTAGCGCGTGGGAAAGGCAGCGGCGAAAGACAGGCCCGCGCGCACATCGCCCCGCCATGGCGGGAAATCATCCGCGTCCTTGTAGAAGCGGATCACCGCATCGGCGCCGGCATAATCGGCCTGGTTCGCCTCGGTTTGCGCATAGCGCAGCAGTTGCACGCCGGCGGCGCGCAGCACGGCGTGGATGCCCTCCCACTGCCCGATGCCCTGGCCGATGGTGCGCAGGATGATCGGCCGGCGGTGCAGCAGCGGGTGGAAATCATGCGCGAAATAGGGGTTCATCATCACGATCGTCAGGTCGAATTCATCGATGAATTCGGGTGCCAGCACGGTCGCGCGCACGGGGTCGGCCACATCATAGTGGCAGCCGAGTTCGATGAAGCGCTGCTGCAGCCGCAGATGCTCCGCGCCGAGGTCCAGCCGCGGGCGCATATGCCCGATCGGCGGGCCAGGCCGGTGGTGGTAGCCCAGCGGAAACACCTGGTGGCCAAGCGCGGTCAGCAACCGCACCTCGTCATATTCCAGGATTTCGTGCTGGGAGACGTAGAGTATCCGCATCGACCCCGCTTATGGCGCGGACGGCGCGCATGAAAAAGGGGCGCCGTGGGGCGCCCCTTCAGTTCATGGCGGGCGAGTGACCGCCCGATATTCGTGCCGTCAGTGGTTGGACTGGCGGCGCAGGAAGGCCGGGATTTCCATGTCATCCGCCGGCGCGCGCGCGGGGCGCGTGGCGGGTTCAGCGCGTGCCACAACCGGCGGCGGCGCGGGGCGGCGCATCAGGCCGGTGACGTTGCGGAAGATGCCGCCGAAGCCGCCAGGCTGCTGCGGCGCTTCGGGTGTGACCGTCGCCGGGCGCATCGCCATGACGGGCTGGGGTGCCGGCATCTGCTGCATCTCGCGCTGATCTTCCTGCACCGGCTGCGCCTGCACGGCGAGCGAGCCTTGCGTGGGTGCGGCGGCGCGCAAGCCACCCGGAATCGGGCGCGGGCGCTGCTGCACCGGGGCCGGCGCGGGTGCGGCGCGCGTCGGCTGTTGTGGCGTCACCAGGCGGATCGGTGCTGATTCGACCGGCGCGGGCGCTGCCGCCTGAACCGCATCAATGCCGGTGGCAACCACGGAAACCCGCACGCGACCATTCAGCGTTTCATCGACCGAGGAGCCGAAGATGATGTTCGCTTCTTCGTCGACTTCCTTGCGGATGCGGTTCACCGCTTCATCCACTTCGAACAGCGTCAAATCATAGCCGCCGGTCAGGCTGATCAACACGCCGCGCGCGCCGCGCATGGACGTGTCTTCCAGCAGCGGATTGCTGATCGCGGATTCGGCGGCCTTCACCGCGCGGTCATCGCCATCGGCTTCGCCCGTGCCCATCATGGCCTTGCCCATTTCCGCCATCACGGTGCGGATGTCGGCGAAGTCCAGGTTGACCATGCCGGGGTTGACCATCAGGTCGGTCACGCCCTTCACGCCCATGTACAGGACGTTGTCGGCCATCTTGAACGCTTCCTGGAAGGTGGTGCGTTCATTCGCCAGCCTGAACAGGTTCTGGTTCGGAATGACGATCAGCGTGTCGACGAATTGCTGCAATTCATCGAGGCCGATATCGGCCGCCTTCTTGCGCTTGCCGCCTTCGAAATCGAAGGGCTTGGTCACCACGCCGACGGTCAGCATGTTCCGCTCACG
>JAAFHD010000023.1 GCA_013298245.1 Alphaproteobacteria bacterium | reverse complement strand
CGCACGATCCAGGACCTGGTCGAACATGCGCGGCGCAATCCGAGCGCGCTGTTCTATGGCACGCCTGGTGCGAACACGACCGATGTCACGATGCGCCGCCTGGCCCGCGCCGCCGGCGTGGAATGGACCTCGGTGCCGTTCCGCGGTGCCGCGCCCAATCTCGCCGCGCTGCTGGCCGGCGATATCCATTTCAGCGCCGAGACATCGGCCTGGGCGGATATGGTGATAGAGGGCCGGCTGCGCTTGCTGGCCGTCTATACGTCGACGCGCGCGGAACGCTTCCCCGATGTGCCGACCTTGCAGGAAAGCGGGTGGGATGTGTTCAGCGACAGCCCCTATGGTTTTGGCGGGCCGCGCGGGATGGAGCCGCGCGTGGTGCAGACCCTGCATGACGCGCTGAAACTCGCGGTGCACGACCCCGCGCATTTGGCCGTGCTGCGCCGCTTCGACATGCCGCTGCGCTATCTGGACAGCGAGGCCTATGCGAATTCGATCATCGAGGACAACCAGCGCGAAATCGACATCGTTCGCGAATTGTCGCTGCGCCCTGGGGGTTGATTCCGCGCCGCGCGACTCTGCGCTACACTGGCGCATGCGCTTCATCCTGCCCGTCCTGCTTGTCCTCGCCTCCTGCGCGCCGCCGGTCGAGACGCGCTACCTGCCGCCGCCGATGGCGATGGGTGGCGCGGATGGGCAATGCGCCGTCACCTGCGAAATCCAGCAGCGGCAATGCCTGGCCGATGCGGCCGCCAGCACGAGTGCGTGTTTTGGCGCCGACAGCGTTATCGCGCGCGGCTTCAACGCGTCAGGCCGTTCGGTGGGTGCGGGTGTGGAACGCCCGATATGCCTGGCCGATCGCATGGCCTGCCAGGCCAGTTTCAACGCCTGCTGGCAGGATTGCGGCGGCGTCGTGCAGGAGGTGCGCACCGGCCGCGCCGCCCCGCGCGAGGCCGATATCACCACGCCCTTCGTCGTGCCGCCGCTGCCCGGTGCGTCGCGCCAATCGCCCGTGCCGGCGCAGCGCCTGCGCATCCGGCGCGAGGATTTGCAGCGCGACGGGCTGCTATAGCGTCAGCACGACATTGCCGGTGACGCGGCCCTGTTCCACCAGCTCATGCGCATCGGCGATGCGCGCCAGCGGCAGGGTTTCCGCCACCGCGTGGCGCACCAGCCCTGACGCCATCCAGGCCTGCAAAGTGCCGACCGCGCGCGCGCGTTCCGCCGCCGTCAGCGCATAGACAATGTAGAAACGCCAGCCGATGCCGCGCGCGATATGCGGCATGAAGGCCAGCGGCACCTCGGGCTTGTTGGACCCATAGGCAGCGATCATGCCGCCATGCGCGATGGCGGCGGCGTTGGTGGGCGCATTGCCGGCGGCGTCCACCTCCAGGATGCGTTCCACGCCCGCGGGTTCGATGGCGCGGATGCGCTTGGCGACGTCGTCTTCGCGGTAGTTCAGCACCACATCGGCGCCGGCCGCGCGCGCGACATCCGCCTTCGCCGCGGACGACACTGTGGTGATGATGCGCCGCGCACCCAGCAGCCGCGCGAACTGAATCGCGTAGTGGCCCACGGCCCCCGCGCCGCCATGCACCAGCACCGCCTGACCAGCGATGCCGCCATCCGTCAGCAACCCATGCAGCGCGGTCAGTGCGGGGATGCCAAGGCAGGCGCCGGCCTCGAAGCTGGTGCCATCGGGCAGCGGCACGGCCTGTTCGGCGGGCAGCGCGATCAGCTGTGCGGCGGTGCCATGCGCACGTTGCCATTGGCCGTTCCAGATCCAGACGCGGCTGCCGATGCGCGATGCATCCACACCCGCGCCGACTGCCGTGATGACGCCCGCGCCATCGCTGTGCGGGATGATGCGCGGGAAGGCCGGCGCGCGCAGGGCGCGGGATTTCACATCGGATGGGTTCACGCCGCTGGCAGCGACGCGCACCAGAACCTCGCCGGCGGCGGGCACGGGGTCGGGCATCTCGGCCAGTTGCAGCACGTCGCGCGCCGCACCATTGCGTTCCCAGAAAGCGGCCAGCATGGGCGTATCCTCTCGATGTTTCGCGCATTGTGGCGTGGCGCGCGCGCATCGGCCATTCCCTTCCGGGATGCGAAGCCCCATCTTGTGCGGAATGCCCAAGATGACACGCCGCACCACCCTGGCCTCCGCACTGGCCGCGCCCTTGCTCACCGCGCCGCCGCCAAGCCGCGCGGCCGCCGTTGAACGCCCACTGTTTGGCGCGAAGCATTGGCGCCTGGCCAATGGCCTGCGCGTGGTGCTGGCGGAGAACCGGCGCGCGCCGGTCGTCGCGCATTACGTCTTCTACGGCGCGGGGTCGGGCGAGGATCCGGCTGGGCTGTCGGGCATCGCGCACTTCATGGAACACATGATGTTCAAGGGCAGCGCCAATGTGCCGACGGGCGCGTTTTCGCGCGCCGTCTCGCGCGAGGGCGGGCAGGACAACGCCTTCACCAGTCGCGACACCACGGCCTATTTCCAGCATGTGGAATCATCGCGCCTGGCGCTGATGATGCGCATGGAAGCGGACCGCATGGCAGGCCCGCTGTTCAACGCCGCCGAATTCGAAGCCGAGCGCGGCGTGGTGATCGAGGAACGCCGCCAGGTGGTGGAAAGCCAGCCGCGCAGCCGCTTCCGCGAGGCCTTCGATGCCGCGATGTGGGGCGCGCAGCATTGGCGCGGCCGTCCGATCATCGGCTGGATGGACGAGATCCGCGCCATCACGCGCGCCGACATGCTGGAATTCTTCGCGCAGCGCTATGCGCCGTCGAACGCGGTGCTGGTCGTCGCGGGCGACTGCACGGAAGCACGGCTGCGCGAATTGGTGGACGAGACCTATGCGCGTGTGCCGGCGCGCAGCTTCATCGCGCGGGCGCGTGACGCCATCCCCGCGGCACCTGGTGAAGCGCGCGTGGAACGGCGCGATGCGGCGACGCGCGAGGCGATCTATACGCGCGCCATCGCAGCGCCCTCCGCCACATGGGGTGCTGCGCAGCACGCCAATCCGCTGGAGGTGCTGGGCCATATCCTCGGCGGCGGCACCGGCTCGCGGCTGCATCGCGCGCTGGTGGAGGCTGGCCTCGCGGTGACCGCGGGCGCTGGCTACGACGGAGAGACGGCGGGTGCGTCGATCTTCAGCATCTCCGCCACGCTGCGCGCGCCGACCACGCGCGAAGCCTTGGAAAGCGCCATTCTGCGCGAGGTGCAGCGCATCATCGATGATGGCGTGACGGACGCGGAGGTCACGCGCTCGCGCCGCCAGCTGACCGCGGGCGCGCTGCTGTCGTTGGATGGTATCGGTGCGGCGCCGCGCATCCTGGGTGGTGTGCTGACACTGGGCCTGCCGATCGAAGAAGCGGAGCACTGGCCTGAACGATTGCGCGCGGTGACCGCAGCACAGGTGAACGAAGCGGCGCGCGCGGTGCTGCCCGGCGCGCTTGCCACCACCGGCTGGTTGCTGCCGGCATGATGCACGATCTGCCGCCGCGCGCCGCCTTCCGTCTGCCCATTCGCATCATCGAGGAATCGGGCATCACCGCCTGGCTGGTTGAAGACCCGTCAGTGCCGGTCATCGCCTTCAACTGGGCCTGGACGGGTGGCGCCGTGCATGACCCCGTCGGGCAGGAAGGGCGCTTGTCGCTGGCGCTGTCGATGCTGACAGAAGGCGCCGGGCAACTTGATAATGTGGGCTTCGCGGATGCCGCGCGTGACCAAGGCATCGCGCTGCAATTCGGCGCCGGGCGCGACAGCGCGTCAGGCAGCATCCGCGCGCTGGCTGATGCTTGGCCCGAGGCACTGAACCTCGCGCGTATGGCGATGATGGAACCGCGCATGGAAGCGGGTGCCTTGGACCGCCTACGCGCACGCGCGGTTGTGGGCGCGCGCCAGGCGCTGGAAACGCCGCGCGGCCTGGTCAGCCGCGCATTCTGGCGCGAGGCATTTCCGGGCCATCCGGTCAGTCGTTCGGCAACACCCGAAAGCTTCGCCGCCATCCCAGCGGATGGGCTGCGCGAAGCGCTGGCCATGCAACTGCGCCGCGAAGGTTTGCTGGTCGCGGCGGCGGGTGCGATTGATGAAGCCGGGCTGCGCGCCGCGATCCGTGCGCTGTTCGGCGAACTGCCCGCCGGTGCGGCGCCCGCCGGCCCTGCCCTTCCTGCCATGGCGCGCTTCACGCGCAACGTGACGCCCAAGGACGCGCCGCAATCTGCTGTGCAATTCGGCCAGGACGGACCATCGCCCGACGACACAGCATGGGAAGCCACGCAGGTCGCTTTGCGCATCCTTGGCGGCGGTGGTTTTTCGTCGCGCCTGATGCGCGAAATCCGCGAGGAGCGTGGGCTCACCTACGGCATCGGCGCGGGCATGGATGTGCTGTTCGGCCGCGCCATCATCGTGGGCCAGGCCAGCACGGATAATGCGACCGCCGCGCAGATGATCGACCTGCTGCAACAGGCCTGGGCGCGCATGGCGGCCGATGGGCCGACGGCGGAGGAATTGTCCGAAGCGGTGGATTTCCTGAACGGCTCCATGCCGCTGCAATTCAGCGACACGCGCCGCATCTCGGGCGGCATGCTGAGCCTGATGCAGAACCGCCGCACACCCGCCTGGCTGGAAGGCCGCCCCGCGCGGCTTTCGGCGCTGCGCTTGGCCGATGTCGCGGCGGCCGCGCGGCGCTTCGGAGAACAACCTTTGCGGGTGGCAGTGGCGGGCCAGCCGCAAGGCCTGTAGATGGCGCGCAGATGACCAACACGACAGACGCCTGGAAGACCCTGCTGGACGCCGCCCGCGCGCCGCGCGCCGATGGTAGTGCGGCCGACAGCATACGCTCGCTTTTCGCGGCCGCCCCCGCGCGCTTCGAGCGCTTTTCCTTCCGCGCCGACAACCTGCTGCTGGACCTGAGCAAGACCGCGATCGATGACCGCGCGATGTCCGCCCTGCTGGGCCTGGCGCGCGCAACGGGCGTGGAGGCCTGGCGCGATTCCATGGCGGCCGGCGATGCGGTGAACAGCACCGAAGGCCGGCGCGCGCTGCATATGGCGCTGCGCGCGCCGCAGGGCGCACAGCGTGCCACGGGTGGTGCGGCGGTGGCGGCGGATGTGCATGGCACGCTCTCGCGCATGCATGCCTTTACGCAGGCGGTGCATGGCGGCGCGATCCGCGGCGCGACGGGTGAGCGCTTCACGCATGTGCTGAACATCGGCATTGGCGGTTCCGACCTTGGCCCCGTGATGGCGGTGCGCGCGCTGGTCAACCCGGCATCGCCGATGACGGCGCTGCACCTCGGCAATGTGGACGGCCATGGCTGGCGCGCGCTGCTGGCGCAGATCGATCCGCGCAAGACCTTGGTGCTGGTCGCGAGCAAGACCTTCACCACCCAGGAAACCATGGCCAATGCGCGGCTGGTGAAGGGGTGGCTCGCGGAGACCTTGGGGCATGATCGCGCGGCGTCGCATATGGCGGCGCTGTCGACCAACCTGCCGGCTTGCGCGGCGTTTGGCATTCCGTCGGAGCGGGTGTTTCCGTTCGGCGATTATGTCGGCGGGCGGTTTTCGATGTGGTCGTCGATCGGGTTGTCGCTGGCGCTGGCGCTGGGCTGGGACGCGTTCGAACGCATGCTGGCCGGGGCGCGCGCTATGGACAGCCATTTCCTGCGCACGCCGCTGGACGCGAATTTGCCCGTGCTGCTGGCGCTGGCGGAGGTGTGGCATGTGAATGGCCTTGGCCTCTCGCGCCGTGCGGTGCTGCCTTATGATGAACGGCTGCGCCGGTTGCCCGCGCATTTGCAGCAGCTGGAGATGGAGAGTCTTGGCAAGCGCGTGACGGTGGATGGCAAGCCGGTGCCGCATGCGACGGGGCCGGTGGTGTTTGGCGAACCGGGCACTTCGGCGCAGCACAGCTTCATGCAGTTGGTGCATCAGGGGCCTGAGGCGGTGCCGGTGGATTTCATCCTGGTGGCGCAGCCTGACCATCCTTGGGCGGAGAATCATCGCATCCTGCTGGCGCATGGCCTGGCGCAGGCGGAGGGTTTGTTGGCCGGCAAGAATGCCGCGCAGGTGCGCGCGGAAATGCAGGCGGCCGGCGCGGATGAAGCGACCATTGAACGGCTGTTGCCGCACCGGATTTTTCCGGGTGACAGGCCCAGCACAACCATCCTGTTGCCGCGGCTGGAGCCGCATAGTTTCGGCCAGTTGATCGCGCTGTATGAGCACAAGGTCGCGGTGCTGGGCGCGCTGTGGGGGATCAACCCGTTTGATCAATGGGGCGTTGAATTGGGCAAGCAATTGGCCGATCCGCTGCTGGCGGAATTGCGCGCGGCGACACCGGAGCCGACGAAGCATGACGCATCGACCAATGGCTTGCTGCGGGAAATCCTGCGCCTCAGGGATGAGGCATAGCTTCTTTTGGTAGGATGAATGGCAGGTCGGTGTCGGCGACCTTAGCGCCGGCGCGGGTGCACAGCGCATGCGCCTGGCCGCGATGATGCGTCTGGTGGTTGAACATATGCGTCACCAGCAGCCAGCTTGGCATCGTCAATTCGCGGCCCATTGCGCCACTGAACCAGGTGTGCGGCGCGGCCAGCCAATCGGCCGACACACGCGCGGCCCATTCGCAGATGCGCGCATCCTGCTCGATGCGCCTCGTCTTCAGTCGCGTCCAATCGGGCTCCCAGTTCGGGCTGCCGGGGATGCCGACAGCGGGCTTTTCCCAACCGTCGAAGCGCGACATCCAGATCGCATCGCCCCAGAGCAGATGCGACAGCGTGCCATGCAGACTACCGTGAAAGGCGCCGTGATCCGTGCGCCGCGCCGCGTCATCCAACGTATCGGCGGCACCGTAGATGCGGCGGTTCATCTCCGCATTGTACGCCGCCATCACACGCACCCATTCGGGCGAGATCACAGTGTGCGCCGCATGATCAGCGTCTCCCTGGCGGTGCCCGCGGCATCGCGCGTGTCATCGGCGATGCGGCCGGCGGTTTCCCAACCGAGTGTGGTGAACAGGTCTTCGCGGGTGGCTTGCGCGGTCAAGACGGGGCGGCCCAGGCGTTCGGCGGCCTGTTCCGCGCGCTGCACCAGGGCCCGGCCGATGCCGCGGCCGCGCAGTTCGGGGTGCACCATCAGCATGCGCAGGACAGCGCGATGCGGCTGGGTTTCGACCATGTCCATGTCCAGCATCACGGCGCCGGCAAGCTGGCCCTCGGCCCAGGCGGCCAGCAGCAAGGTGGCGCCGGAGGCCACGCTGGCGCTGACGCGCTTCCAGTAGCTGCGCGCGCGTTCAGCGGGCAGCGGCGCGCGGAAGCCCAGCGCCGCGCCATCATCCACGCAGGCGCGCAGGATGTCGGAAAGCCGGCGTTCGGCGCTGGTCGCGGCGGCGGCGTCCAGCATGTCCACCACCATGCCGCTGAGCGGCTTGGTGTAGCGGAATTCCAGGCTGCGCGAGAGATCATCCAGGATGCGGATCGCGCCCTGCCGCACATAGCCGCGCTTTTCGTAGAAGGCATGCGCCGCTTCGAAGCGCGTATCGGTCCAGAGCACCAGGCGTTCGGCGCCGGCATCACGCGCGTGGTTTTCCGCGGTCGTCAGCAGCGCGTGCGCCAGGCCCGTGCCGCGCGCCGCCTGCGCCACATACATGCGGCCAATTTCGAAGGCGGCATCCGCGCCCAATGGCTTGGTGCCGACCATGCCGATCGCCGCGCCATCCTGTTCCGCGATCCAGATCGCGCCGCCGGCATCGGCGAACCAGGTCGCCAGCGCGTGCAGTTCCGGCAGCTCCGCATCCACATCGAAGACGATGCCCGGGAACTCGCGCCAGGCATCGCCGATCAGGCGGATATAGGCCGCCGCGTCCGCATCCCTGCCCGGGCGGATCATGTCAGCGCCCGGCAGAACTCCTGGATGCGCGTGCAGGCATCGGTCAGTGTCGCGGTGTCGGCGGCGTAGCTGATGCGGATATAGGGGCTCATGCCATAGGCGCTGCCCTGCACGACGGCGACGTGGTTTTCCTCCAGCAGCGCCAACGCGAAATCGGTGTCAGTGGCGATCTTGCGGCCGCCCTTGCTGGTCTTGCCGATGCAGCCGGCGATGGAGGGGAACACGTAGAACGCACCCTCCGGCTTGTGGCAGGCCACACCGGGTGCTGCGTTCAGCATATCCACCACCAGGTCGCGCCGCGCGCGGTACTCGGCGGCGCGTTCGCGCACCAATTCCTGCGGGCCATCCAGCGCGGCGACAGCGGCCGCCTGCGAAATGCCCGACACACCCGAGGTCACCTGGCCCTGCATGTTGTTCATGCCCTTGATCAGCGCCTTCGGCCCGCCGCAGAAACCCACACGCCAGCCGGTCATGGCGTAAGTCTTGGACACGCCATTCACCGTCAGCACGCGATCCTTCAGGCGCGGTTCCACCTCCGCGATCGTGCAGAATTCAAAGCCGTCATAGATCAGGTGTTCGTACATATCGTCGGTCATGATGAAGACATGCGGGTGGCGCAGCAGCACATCCGCAATCGCCTGCATTTCCGCGCGCGAACATGCCGCACCGGTGGGGTTGTTCGGGAAGTTCAGCATCACCCATTTCGTCTTGGGCGTGATCGCCGCTTCCAGGTCTTCGGGGCGCAGCTTGAAGCCGTTGTTCTGCGGGCAGGTGACCAGCACCGGCACGCCGCCGGGCACCTTCGCCATCTCCGCGTAGCTGATCCAGTAGGGGGCGGGGATCACCACCTCCTCGCCCGGATTCACGCTGGCCATCAACGCGTTGAAGATGACCTGCTTGCCACCATTGCCGATGATGATTTCATCCAGCGCGTAGTCGAGATTGTTGTCGCGCTTGAACTTGCGCTGCACGGCCAGCTTCAGCGCCGGGTTGCCGTCCTGTGCGGGGTATTTCGTGTCACCGCGCAGGGCGGCCTGGTGCGCGGCCTCGACCGCGTGGTCGGGTGTGGGGAAATCCGGCTCGCCGGCATTCAGCGAAATCACCTTGATGCCCTGCGCTGCCAACTCGCGCGCCTTCACGCCCATGATGACGGAGGCAGAGACCTTGAATTCATTCAGGCGATCAGCGAGCGCGGGCATGGGCGGTTCCCTTGGTTGGACACCGCGAAACTAACGCCCGTTCAGGCCGGCGGGAACCCCGCGCGGGTCAGCGCTTCGCGCAGGTCTGCCTCGCGCGCGGTGGATGTGATGCGGGCTGCGTGCGTGTCGGGGTCGGCATCGACCACGGCGGCCGGGTCCAGTTTCTGCACCGCCTTGGTCACGGCCTTGGCGCAGCCGCCGCAGACCATGTCGGGGAGGGTCAGGTTGATGTGTGTCATGGCGGCACATTCGCACTTTCCAGCATGGAAAGGTCAAGACGGGATTGACCTTGCCAGGATGGGAAGCACCACATGCAGGCCATGGCGATGACCAGCCTGACGATCGATGGCATGACCTGCGCAGCCTGCGCACAACGCGTGGCGCGCGCGCTGCAACGCGTGGCGGGGGTGGATTCCGCGCAGGTGAACCTGGCGACCGAACGCGCCGAAATCCAAGGCAGCGCGCCGCTTTCCGCGCTGCTGGAGGCGGTGGATGACGCGGGCTACGCGGCGCACCCCTTCCAGCCGACCGAGGATCGCGCCGCGATCCGTGCGGCCGACGCCCGCGCGCTGGGTCGCGCGGCGGCGCTGGCATTGGTGCTGGCAGCACCCCTGCTGGCGCTGGAAATGGGCGGGCACATGGTCCCTGCGCTGCACCGCTGGATCGCGGCCGAGATCGGGCATGTGACCAGCCATTGGGTGCAGGGCGCGCTGGCCACCGCGATCCTGTTCGGGCCTGGTTGGCGCTTCTTCCGGCTGGGTGTGCCCGCCTTGCTGTCGCGCGCGCCGGACATGAACGCGCTGGTCGCGATGGGCGCGGGTGCGGCCTGGTTGTATTCGGCCGTGACGCTGCTGCGCGACGCACATGACGCCGTGTATTTTGAAAGTGCCGGCGTGATCGTGGCGCTGGTGCTGTTGGGCCGTTGGCTGGAAGCGCGGGCGCGGGGGCGTGCGGGTGACGCGATCCGCGGGTTGATGGATCTCTCGCCCCGCACCGCGCGGCGCCTGGGCGATGCCGGTGCTGAGGAAGTGCCGCTTTCCGCGATCCGGGTGGGCGATCGGCTGCTGATGCGCCCCGGCGAACGCGTGCCCGTGGATGGGCGCGTGGTCGCCGGCGCATCACACCTGGACGAAAGCATGTTCACCGGTGAACCCCTACCCGTTGCGCGGCGCGAGGGCGAACCGGTGCTGGGCGGCAGCGTGAACCAGCACGGCACGCTGACGGTGCTGGCCGAACGCGTGGGCCAGGACACGCTGCTGGCCGGCATCATCCGTATGGTCGAACAGGCGGAGGATGCGCGCCTGCCGATCCAGGCGCTGGTCGATCGCATCACGCTGGTCTTCGTGCCCGTGGTGATGGCGGTGGCGGCGCTGACTTTCGCCGCATGGCTGGCCGTCGGGGCGGGCTTCGGTGTCGCGCTGACGCATGCGGTGGCCGTGCTGATCATCGCCTGCCCCTGCGCGATGGGGTTGGCGACGCCCACCTCCATCATGGTGGGCATGGGGCGGGCTGCGCGCATGGGCGTGCTGTTCCGCGCGGGCGATGCGCTGCAACGCCTGGCGGGTGCGAAGCGCGTCGCCTTCGACAAGACCGGCACGCTGACCGAGGGGCGCCCTGCCCTGGCCGCGGTGCTGCCGCTGCCAGGCTTCGATGCGGATGCGTTGTTGCGCGCGGTGGCGGCGGTGGAAGCCGCGAGCGAACACCCGATCGCGCATGCGATCCTGGCGGCACACCCTGCGCCGCCGCCGGCGGAAGGGTTTCGCATCGCGCTCGGCATGGGTGCTGCAGCACAGGTCGAAGGGCGTCAGGTCCTGGTCGGTTCTGCCGCTTTCCTGGCCGCCGAAGGTGTCGCGGCCACAGCGCTGGAACCGCTCGCCGCCGCACGCGCCGCGCAGGGCGAAACGCCCGTGCTGGTCGCGCTGGATGGCATGCCAGCAGGGGTGGCCGACCCGCTGCGCGCGACCACACCCGAGGCCATCGCCGCGTTGCGCGCGCTGGGCCTGCCCACGCTGATGCTGACGGGTGACCATGCCGCTACAGCGCAAGCGGTCGCCGCGCGGCTTGGCATCGCCGATGTGCGCGCACATCTGCTGCCGGCCGACAAATTGGCTGCGCTGCGTGACGCGCCGGGAACCATCTTCGTGGGCGATGGCATCAACGACGCGCCGGCGCTGGCGGCGGCCGATGTCGGCATCGCGATTGGTAGTGGCAGCGATATCGCGATGGAAAGTGCGGCCGTCGTGCTGATGGGCAATGATCTGCGCACGGTGGCCGGCGCGATCCACGTCGCACGCGCAACGCTCAAGAACATCCGGCAGAATCTGGCCTGGGCCTTCGGCTACAACATCGCGCTGGTGCCGATTGCGGCCGGTGTGCTGGTGCCGTTTGGCGGGCCGGCGCTCTCACCCATGCTGGCGGCAGCGGCGATGGGGCTTTCATCAGTGTTCGTCGTCGGCAATGCGCTGCGGCTGAAGGGCGTTCGGGCATGAATATCGGGCAGGCCGCGCGGGCCACCGGTGTCTCCGCGAAGATGATCCGCTGGTATGAGGAACAGGGGTTGATCCCGGGCGCCGCGCGAACGGGTGCGGGGTATCGCGTCTATGGCGCGGCCGATCTGGACCGGCTGCGCTTCATCCGCCGCGCGCGCGACCTGGGCTTCGGCGTCAAGCAGATTGGCGAATTGCTGGCGCTGTGGGGCGACCATGCGCGGGCCAGCGGCGATGTGAAGCGCATGGCGCTGGAACACGCCGCCGTGCTGGAAGCGCGGGTCGCCGCCTTGCAGGAGATGATCGGCGCGATCCGGCATCTGGCCGCGAACTGCCATGGCGATGCGCGGCCCGACTGCCCCATTCTCGACAACCTAGCCAAGCCGGAGACACCACGATGAAGCGCAGCCTTTTCCTTCTGATGCTGGCCGCCCTGCCGGCCGCAGCACAGCACGCAGGGCACGGTGCGCCCGCGCGCGGCGAGCCGGCCAGCACGCGCGAATACCGCGAGGCGAACCAGCGCATGCATCGCGACATGGATATCCGCTTCACCGGCCAGGCGGATCGCGACTTCATCGCGGGGATGATCCCGCACCACCAGGGTGCCATCGACATGGCGCGCGTGGTGCTGCGCCATGGCCGCGACCCCGAGGTGCGGCGCATGGCCGAACAGATCATCGTGGCGCAGGAGCGCGAGATCGCGGAGATGCGGGCGATGCTCGCGCGGCTGCCGCGCTGAGGTCAGTGCGACATGAACACAGGCACGGTCATCTGCCGGATCAGTGTGCGCGTCACACCGCCCAGCACCATCTCGCGCCAGCGGGAATGGCCATAGCCGCCGATCACGATCAGGTCGGCGCCGATATTCGCCGCCTCGTTCAGTAGCAGCTCTCCGCCCGTGAGGTCGTCGCTCGCGCTCTGGCGGACCTCGACCGTCACGCCATGGCGCGCCAGGTGGCGCGCGATGTCGGCGCCGGGCAGGTCGCCCAAGCCGGTCACGCCCAGCTTCGGGTTGGCGGAATAGACCGTCACGGCCTCCGCGCGCTCCAGGATGGGCAGCGCGTCATGCACGGCGCGCGTGGCCTCTCGGCTGGCATTCCAGCCGATCAGCGCGTGGCGGCCGATCACCGTGGGCTGCGCACCATGCGGCACCACCAGCAGCGGGCGGCCGGCATTGAACAGCGCCTCGACGATCAGCGCATCGACGGTGGGTGTCTTGTCGGCAGGGTCGGGCTGGCCCAGCACCACCAGGTCGGCATAGCGCGCATGCACCGCGATGTGGTCGAGTGCGCCGCCTTCCACCAGCCGCCACTCGGCGGCGATGCCGGCGGCGTCGGTGATGGCGCGGAACGCGGCCTCCTGGGCGGCGGCGGCGATGGCGGCTTCGCGCCGCAGCTTGTCCAGCATCTCGGCGATGAAATAGCCGGCCGTGGGGTCGGCGTAGAGCATCACGCGCGAGAGCGGGTTGCTGCAGCGCAGCCCCACCAGATGCGCGCCGTGGCGGGCCGCGAAGGCAGCGGCGGCGGCGGCGCGCGGCATGGCGGCGGGGCTGCCGTCGAGCAGGACAAGGATATCGGCGATGGGCACGGTCACTCCTCCCGGTGGTATGGCCGGGAGGATGCGGGCTTCGCGCTGCCTACGCCTTGATGCGGATCAAGCCGTTCAGCCGCCGGCGGGTGCCGGCGTGGTCAGCAGCGCGTTCGTATAGAACAGCGGCGAGGGATCGACGCGCACGCGGTTGCGCAAGCCCGCCCAGTTGTTGCGCAGATAGTGCACAGGGATCACGCCCAGATCCTCGGTCGCCGCGCGCATCGCCTCGCGGGTCAGCGCGTTGCGGCGCGTCTCGTCCATGGTGGTCAGCGCTTCGCGCAGCGGCGTGTCGACGGCCGGGTTGGAATAATGCTGGCGGTTGAAGGGGCCGACGCCAGTGGCCGCATCGCGCGTCATCACCACCTGGCGCAGCATGTTGGCGGCCGTGCTGGTGGTGAAAGTGGTGAAGAACACCGAGAATTCGCGCGCCGTCGCTCGGCCGAAGAAGTTGGCTGGTGGCAGCACTTCGACGCGGGTTTCCACACCCACGCGCGTCCAGCCTTGGGCCACGGCTTGCAGCAATTCAGCGTCACCGGGAATCCAGCCGTTCGGGCCATGGATGTTCAGGCGGAAACCGTCGCCCCAGCCGGCCTCGCGCAGCAGGCGACGGGCGCCGTCCAGGTCATAGGGGATGGGCGGCAGGTCGGGCACGCGGTCGGGCAATGAGGGGGCGGCGAATTGCTCGGCCGGGCGGCCCTGGCCCTGGAACAGCCGGTCCACGATCGCCTGGCGCGGAATGGCGCGCGAGAGCGCCTGGCGCACGCGCACATCGCGCAGCGGGTTGCGCGCCAGCGGTGCGCCGGCGCGGTCGAACATGTGCGGTGCGGGTTCGCGCACCGTGTCAGGCATGATGTAGCTGGTGGCGACCGAATCCACGCCGAAAACCTGGATGCGCGGGTCGGCCTGCATGCGCGGCAGGTCCTGGAAGGCGACCGCGTCGATCACGTCCACATCGCCGGCCAGCAGTGCGGCACCGCGCGCACCGGGGTTGGTGATGAAGCGGAACACCGCGCGTTCCCAGGGCGCGGGTGCGCCCCAGAAATTGGGGTTGCGCTCCACCTCGAAGCGCTCGCCGTTGGTGTAGTTCACGAAGCGATAGGCGCCGGTCCCGATCATGCCGCGGCCGGCGTTGAAATCGGCCGTGGTCAGGTTCGCGTGGATGCGGCGCGAGAGCATCATGATGGTCACGATGTCGCGGTCGAAGAACGGCGTTGGCGCGTTGTGGTGGAAGCGGACGGTGGTGGGGTCGATGATCTCCACGCGGCGCACGCTGCGCACCATCGGCGTGAAGGGACCGGGGGAATTCGGCACGCTGGGGACGCGGTCGAAGGTGAAGGCGATGTCCTCGGGCTCGAAGGGCGTGCCGTCGTGGAAGCGCACATTCGGGCGCAGCTTGAATTCCCAGGTGGTGTCGTCGATCACGCGCCAGGATTCGGCGAGGCGCGCGCCGATGGAGCCGTCATTGTTGAGCACCGTCAGCGGGTCGAAGATTTGCAGCAGCAGGGCGTTGTTGTTGTTGGTGCTGTGGAATTGCGGGTCCATCGCGGTGGGGATGCCGGCCATGCCGACCGTCAGCGGCCGGGCGCCTTGCGCGAAGGATGCGGTGGCGGGGATGGCGAGGAAGGGCGATGCCAGAAGGGCGCGGCGCTGCATGATGGAACTCCCGGGGTTAAGTTCCCTTCATGTTGTCGCGTTCGGCGCCGGCGTCAATCGGGTGTGTGCTGCGCGATCGCGGCATCGCGCAGCATCTGCCGCAAACGGTGGCGGTCAATCCAGCCGGGCGTTGACGGCGCGCGCGATGGCGCCCCAGCGTTCGGTGTCGGTGCGCAGCAGGCGGGCGAGGGGCTCGGGGCCGGTCGCCTGCACCTCCACGCCCTGTTCGGAGAGCGAAGCGCGCAGCGCGGGGCGGGATGTCACGTCGATCAACGCGCGGCTGAGTGTGGCCAGCAGTGGTTCAGGCACGCGCGCTGGGGCGAAGAAGGCGAACCAGGTTGTCGCGTCGTAGCCGGGCACGGTTTCGGCGATCGCCGGCAGGTCGGGCATGGCAGCCAGGCGGCGCGACGAGGAGACGCCGAGCATCTTCACCTGGCCCTGCCGGCCGCGCGCGATGGCGGCGTTGGAGCTGTCGAGGTGCAGGTCCACGCGGCCGGCGATCAGGTCCGCCACGGGTGATCCACGATAGGGCACATGCAGCAGGCTGATGCGCGCCTCGCGCTGGAGCAGTTCCATCGCGAGGTGGATAGGCGTGCCGTTGCCGGGCGTGGCGTAGGTGATCTGGCCAGGGCGCGCGCGTGCCGCCGCGAGCAGCCCCGCCATGTCCGAGATGGCGCCCTGTGGTGCGGCGGTCAGCACCAGCGGCACATCGCCCAGCAGGCTCAGCGGTGCGAGGTCACGCATCGCGTCATAGCTGAGCTGCGGCATCACCGCGGGTGCGGAGGCCAGGGCGGCGGAGGTGAACAGGATGGTGTGGCCATCTGGCGGCGCGGTCGCGACGGCGGCGGCGCCGATGGTCGCACCCGCGCCGGGGCGTGTTTCCACCACGACCGACTGGCCCAAAGCTTCCGCCAGCGGTTGGGTGATGAGCCGCGCGATCACGTCCACCGCGCCGCCCGGCGGGAAGGGCACGATCAGCCGCACGGGGCGGTTCTGCAGCGTCTGTGCTTGTGCGGTGGTGGCGGCTGCCGTTGCCAACAGCAATGTGCGACGAGCGAGGGTCACTTCGTTTCCTCCCTGGGGTGATCGGCCGGCACGGGCGGCATGAAGGGCAGGCGCGAGCGGATTTTTGTCAGCGTCGGGCTGTCGCCGCTGCGGACATATTGCTTCGCTGCGTCATTGGGCGGCTGCCAGTCCCAGGGCGGGCGCTGGCCGTGGCCCAGCGCGGCGCGCAGCATGTGGCGGCGCTTCTGACTTTCCAGCACGGCGGCGTGGATGGCGGGCACGTCCCAATGGGCCTGGATGGCGGCGATCATGGTCGCCACTTCGGCGGCATGTGCGGGCAGGCGGGCGAGGTCATGCGCCTCGTGCGGGTCAGCCGCCAGGTCGAAGAGCTGCGGGCCGTGGGTGACGCTCCAGATCATTTTCCGGGTGCCACGGCGCAGCATGAGCCAGGGTTCGTCGCAGCCTTCGGCGGTGTATTCGGCGTGGACATCCTGCGGCCAATCGGGCGCGGCGCCGGCGGCGAGCGGTGCCAGGTCGTGGCCTTGGAAGGCGCTGGCATCGCCACCGCCGGCTTGCGCGAGGATGGTGGGTGCGAGGTCCAGCAGCGAAGTGTTTTCGCCCCGCGCCACACCCGCAGGCCAGCCGGGGCCGGCGATGATCAGCGGCACGCGCACCGAGCCTTCGAACAGGCACATCTTGAACCACATGCCGCGCTCACCCAGCATTTCGCCGTGGTCGGCGGTGAAGATGACGATGGTGTTGTCCGCCATGCCCGCGGCTTCCAGCGTGGCGACCAGGCGCCCCAGCTTGTCATCGATGTAGCTGGTCATCGCGTAATAGGCGTGGCGCGCGGTGCGCAGGCGTTCGGGGGTGATGTCATGCTCGTCGCAGCGCGTCAGCAGATAGTGGCGTTTGCTGCGGCCATCCTGTTCGGCGAAGGGGATCGGGCCGACGGCGGGCATGTCGATCGCGGCCGCGTCGTAGCGGTCCCAGTAGTCGCGCGTGGTGACGAAGGGGTTGTGCGGGTGGGTGAAGGACACGGTCATGAAGAAGGGCCGCTTGTCCTGGTCGCGTGCGAGGTCGAACAGCTTGCGTTCGCTGGCGTGGGCGACTTCCTCGTCATAGTCGAGCTGCAGGCTGCGGGCGCAGAGGCCGGATTCCACCACGCCCAACAGGCTCATCCGCGCGCCGGATTGCGGCGGGCCGGGGAGCAGCCAATCAGGCGTCCAGGTGAAGTCGGAGGGGTAGATGTCGGTGGTGATGCGTTCTTCGAAACCATGCAGCTGGTCGGGGCCGACGAAGTGCATCTTGCCCGCCAGGATGGTGCGGTAACCGGCCAGCCGCAGGTGGTGCATCACCGTGGGCGTGGAGGACGAAAAATCCGCACCATTGTCGAAGGCACCAAGCCGCGTGGCCATCTGGCCGGTCAGCATCGACGCGCGAGAGGGCGCGCAGATCGGGAAGTTGCAATAGTGGTTCTGGAACACGGCGCCGCGTGCGGCGAGCGCGTTGATGTGGGGCGTTTTCGCCACCTTGTTGCCGTATGGCGGCAGGGCGCCGGCGGTCAGCTGGTCGGCCATCACGACCAGGATGTTGGGTTGGCGCATCGGCGTTTCCTCGGGTCAGGGTCGTCAGCGGTATAACGGCGCGCCGAGCCATAATGGCTCGGGGCATGATGAACGCATGTCTTGCCGCGTCAATGGCGCGCGGGCTGACCGAGGTAGTGCTGGACGGCGAAGCGAATGGCGGTTTCGCAGGCGGCCTCGGGCGCGGATTGTTCGCGCATTTCGATGGAACACCAATGCGCGTAGCCGGTGGTGGCGAGTGCGGCGGCGGCGATATCGTGCCGCGCGGCGGGGGCTGCGAAGTCACCGAGATCAGGCTCGGCCAGGTGGAAATGCGCCAGCAGATCGGCGCCCGCCGCGATGGCCGCGCCGATCTCGCCGCCGCCCAGCATGACGCAGCCGGTATCGAGGTGCAGCCGCAGGCCGGGGTGGTCGACCGCGCGCACCATCGCGGTTGCTTCCTCCGCCGTGCAGAGGAAATCGCCGCCGTAGTGGGCGGGCACGGGTTCGAGTGCCAACGCCAGATTGGCCTCCGCGATGCAGATTTCGGCGCAGGCGCGCAGCCGCGCAGCGCCCAGCGCGAAGGCGTCATCGGCCGCCATGGCGCCACGTGCGCGCTGGCGCGGCGCGCCGAACACCGCGACGCGCGCGCCATAGCCGGCGGCGACCGCGGCCACCCGGCGCAGCTGGTCCTGCAGCCGCGCGAAGCTGGGCGCATCGCCCAGCAGTGCCACGCCCTCGGCGCCGAACAGGATGGCCTGCAGCGCGGGCACCGAAAGGCCCATGCCAGCCAGGCTGTCGCGGTGCGCCGCGATGCGCGCGGGCGTGAGTTCGGGCCAGGGTGCGATGCGCGTGGGTGCGACCTCCACGCCGCGCAGGCCTAGGGCTGCGAGGCGTGGCAAGAGCAGTGCTTCGGACGCGGCCGGATAGGCCAGGTTGGACAGCGCAATCATGGCACGCCGCCGCGCGCGCGCACGGCGG
>JAAFHD010000229.1:5244-6124 GCA_013298245.1 Alphaproteobacteria bacterium | reverse complement strand
GCGGGCCAGTTCCGCCACGGCGGAGATGGATTAGAACAGCGCCTGCACGCGGTTTTCGATCAGGTCGGTCGTCATCGGGCCATTGGCGGTATAGGCGACGTGGGTCATGTCCAGGCCCGTCGCCAGGCCGAATTGCGCGCCGGCCAGGTGCTGCGATGAACCAGCGCCGACCGAGCCGAAGGCCACGCGGTTGGCGCGGCCCCAGGCGATGAATTCCTGTACGTTGCGGGCCGGCACCGCGGGCGGAATCACCATCAGATTCGGCACCAGCGCGATCATGCCGATGGGTGCGAAATCGGTTTCCGGGTTGAAGGGCAGCGTGCGGTAGAGCCAACGGTTCACAGCGTTCGCCGCGATGGACGCCAGGCCCAGAACATAGCCATCCGGCGCCGCGCGCGCGACCACGGTCATGCCGATATTGGTGCCCGCACCGGGGCGGTTTTCCACCGTGAAGGGCTGGCCGAAACGCGCCGAAAGCCGCTCCATCACCAGCCGCCCCAGCACATCCCCCGCGCCGCCCGCAGGGCCCGGCACAACGAAGCGCACCGGCCGAGACGGGTAATCGGCTTGGGCGAAAACGGGCGCGGCCAAGGGGGTGGCGAGCAAGGCGCGGCGGGGCAGGGCTTGCGGCATGGCGCGGCTTCCGTTGCAGTGGCCCTCGCACATGCACGGAAGGGGCGCGCCATGTCCAGGGATGTTCAAGGTTTCCGGCAGAAATTCGGGGTCATTGGCCCTTCGACCAACACCATCGTGCAGCCGGATTTCGAGATGATGCGGCCCTTTGGCGTGACCAACCATTATCGCGGGATTTTCACCCCGGACAGTGATGCGGTGTCGAACGAGACCTTCATCGCAGGCGCCAAATTGATCGGGCAGAACA
>JAAFHD010000229.1:0-5234 GCA_013298245.1 Alphaproteobacteria bacterium | reverse complement strand
TACCTTCCAGCGCCAGGTGGAGGAGGTGTCGGGGATTGGCATTTCCATCGGGTCCCACGCGTGTACGGCGGCGCTGAATGCGTATGGTGGCGTGAAGCGCCTGGCGGTGCTGTCGCCCTATTGGCCGGCGATGAATGAGGCCGTCGCGCAATACTTCGGCGATATGGGTTTTTCCGTCGTGCGCGACCACGCCATGCAGGCGCGCAGCTGGACCGGGATTGCGGCCATCACCACCGCGCAATGCCGCGACGCGTTGCGCATGATCGATGGTGATGATGTGGATGCGATCATCCAGGTGGGCACCAATCTGTCCATGGTGAAGCTCGCGGCCGCCGCAGAGATGTGGCTGGGCAAGCCGGTGATCGCCATCAACACCGCGACCTATTGGCATGCGCTGCGCACGCGGGGCATCAGCGACAAGATCGGCGGGCTGGGGCGGTTGCTGGAAGAATTTTGACGGCGCGTAACCAGAGCGCCGCCCAGCGCGAAAACTCGGCATGATCACACGCCGCTTCCTCATCTTCGCGCTGGCCGCACCGGCCGCCGCTCAGCCCGTCTTCCAGGATGGAGGTGCGGCCATCCGCGGCCATGACCCGGTGGCGTATCACCTGCTGCGCGCACCCACGCGCGGCGATGCGCGGTTCACGCACCAATGGCGGGGCGCTGCCTGGCGCTTCGCCAACGCCGCGCACCGGGACATGTTCGCCGCCGACCCTGAGCGCTTAGCACCTGCCTATGGCGGCTTCTGCGCCTGGGCAGTGGCGGAGGGGTATACCGCGCCGATCGACCCGGCCGCCTGGGCGATCGTGGATGGGCGGCTGTATCTGAACTACAGCCGCGGCGTGCAGCGGCGGTGGGAGCGGGATATCCCGGGCAACATCGCCCGGGCCGATCAGAACTGGCCGCGCCTGGCCGGCTGAAAGCGCAGGCGGGCGCCTATGCCTTCACGGTGTTGGTCAAGGTGCCGATGCCTTCGATAGAAATCTTCACCACATCGCCATCCTTCAGGATGCGCGGCGGCACCATCGCGTAACCCACGCCTTCGGGCGTGCCGGTCATGATCACGTCGCCCGGCAGCAACGTGAAGCCCTGCGACAGCTGATGCATGATGTCCTTCACGTCGAAGATCATCTTCGATGTGCGCGAGGACTGCCGCTGTTCGCCATTCACCCACAGCTCGATCGCGATGTCGTCGGTGTTCAGTTCATCCGCGGGGATGATCCACGGGCCCATCGGGCAGGACCGGTCCAGCGACTTGCCCTTGAACCACTGCCCGTGGCGGCGCTGCAGATCGCGGCCGGTCACGTCATTGGTGATGGTCCAGCCGAAGATGTGGTCGTGCGCCTTGTCCTTGGAAATATTGGCACCTGGCGTGCCGACGATGATCGCCAGTTCCGCCTCGTAATCCAGGTATTTGGTGACGCCGGTGGCGCCATGATCGGGGATCGCGGCATCCGGCCCGATCACGCAGTCCGGCGCCTTGGTGAAGAATTGCGGAAACTTCGGCACTTCGGTGGTTTCGCGCCCGGCGGCGCGGTCGCCCTCGGCCACATGGTCCATGTAGTTGCGGCCGACGCAGAACACGTTGCGATGCGGGCGCGGCAGCGGCGCCATCAGCACCACTTCCGACAGCTTCAGCACGGCGGGGCCGGGCGGGTGCTTCAGCGCGCCACGGATTGCGGCCAGCGCCTCGGCGCCGGTTTCGATGATGGCCTGCATGTCTTCCACGCCGGCCGGCAGGGCGCCGGCGGCCAGCAAATCCAGCACCTTGTCATCGCCGATCATCGCACCGGGGCGCGGGCCATTGGCGTCGGTGAAGGTCACGAGTTTGAGAGCCATCTGGCATCCTCCCGGGTTGTGTCGTTGGGGTCGCGCAAAGTGGCGGTGGCGGGCAGGGCTGGCAAGTCACCGATATGATGGGAAATTCACGAAAAATGAGACAGACAGAGCCTTCGCGGTTGTGCTAGACAAAGGTCCCCCTTGGCTGCAAAGGCCCTCCATGCCCGCGATTCATCGCCGTGCCGTTATGCTGGCCGCGCCCCTGGTGGCGCTGGGCCGGCACGCGGCCGGGCAGGACGCACCGCCCAGCATGGACCAACTGCGCCAGCAATGGGTCCAGTTCCGCAACCGCTTCCTGATGCCCGATGGGCGCATCGTCGACACTGGCAATCGCAACATCTCCCATTCCGAAGGCCAGGGCTGGGGCATGCTAATGGCGCTGGCCGCCGATGACCGCGCGAATTTCGAACGCATCTGGGCCTGGACGCGCCGCACCCTGGACCGCCCGCGCGATGCGCTGCACGCTTGGCGCTATCGCCCCGGCCACGCCAACCCGGTGGAAGACCAGAACAATGCCACCGATGGCGACCTTTTCCTGGCCTGGGCGCTGCTGGAAGCCGGGCGCATCTGGGGTGCCACGCAGCACACCGAATCCGGCCAGGTGATCGGGCGGGACATCCTGCGCCTGCTGGTGCGCCCCGCCGGCGGCATGGCGCTGCTGCTGCCAGGTGCGCGCGGCTTCGAGCGCCGGGACCACTTGATCGTCAACCCGTCCTATTACTGCTTCCCCGCCCTGCGCGTGCTGGCCGCCGGCGTGCCCGACCCGGCCTGGATGCGCGTGGCCAGTGATGGGCTGTCGCTGTTGCGTTCCGCGCGTTTCGGCCGTTGGGGCCTGCCGCCGGATTGGCTGGCGGTCCACAAGCAGGACCGGCGCTTGACCCTGCCTTCCAACTGGGCACCACGGTTTTCCTATGATGCCGTGCGGGTGCCGCTCTACATGGCCTGGGTCGGGCTGGGGCAGGAACCGGCCACCCAGGCGGCCGCCAATTTCTGGACCGATGTGGCGCATCGCCAGCTGCCGGCCTGGGCGGATTTATCGACCAATGCGGTCTCGCCCTACCAGGCATCGCCTGGCATTGCGGCGGTCGCGCAATTCACCGCGCTGTCGGCCGGGCGGCCCATCCCGGGGCGCCGAGTCGCGACGGATGCCATGCCGGACTACTATTCTGGCGCGCTCTCCGCACTGGTTTCGCTCGCATGGCGCGATTCGCGGGCAGTTTTTTCGTGAAAACCTGGGGAAACCGGGTTTCCTGCGGTTGACGGGCGGTTCCGTTTCCCTCTGGTTGCGGGTATCCTACGACCGCTCTGGGGGCTTTCGAAATCATGAGAGAGGACGCCGACGTCGCACGCGTGGTTGCTGCGCTCAACGCGCCCGGCATGCGGTATCGCAGTTTCAACAATCCGCCGGTGCGGGTGCGCCCCGTCGCGCCGCCAGCGCCTGAGCCGGAAGAGCCTGCACACGCCCTGCCGCCAGAGACTGCACCACTCGCAGCCTTCGAATTCGCGGCTCCCGAAGATTTGACCCAGGTGGAGGATGTGGCGCTTAACGCGGCCGCCTTCCTCGCGGCGATGGCCAGTGCCGCGCCGCCCGAGCCAGCGCCCGAACCCGCCATGGAAGCCGCCCCGCCAGAACCTGCGCCAGAACCCGCGCCAGAACCCGAAGCGCGGCCGCTTTTCACCTGGCCCGAACTGGTCAGCCCTGCCGCGGCCAGCACCGGCCTGCTGGACTTGCCGCCGGTCACTGCCGCGCCCGCGGCCGCCGCCATGCCCAGCACGCTGTCCATGATTCGCCCCGGCGTGCCCGAGCCCGCGCCGCCGCGGCCCCTGCCTCCCATGCCGGCCAGCACCCTGATGCCGGCCTGGCCGATGGAAGCCGCCATGTCCGCCACCCTGCCTGGCGCGGATTTCCGCCTGCTGAACGCGATCAGCCGCGACCATGACCCGCTGCCCGCGACGCAACCGCCCGCGGCCGGCACCACGCTGAACATGCTGCGCGGCATGCTGGACCAGATGCCGGCGGAAACGCCCTTCCCGGTGTTCACCGCGCCGCCCCCGCAGGCGCCGCTGATGCCCACCCAGGGGCATATCCTGCCGGCGGCAGCCGTGACAGTTCCTCTCTCAGACGTTATGCGGCTGTTGTCGGTGGGCGCGAATCCGCCCATTAACCCCTTTGATGCGGTCCGCTCTGCGCTGGCCGCCCAACCGTTCAGGTAGAATGCCGGAGGCTCCATGCCCTTGATCATGTTCGCGTCCCCCAAGGGCGGCGTCGGCAAAACGACAATGACGGCGAATATCGCCGATGCGCTGCGCCGCAATGGCCGTCGCGTGCTCGTGATGGATTTCGACCCGCAGAACACGCTGCGCCTGCATTTCGGCGTGCCGTTGACCGACACGGCGGGCTTCCTGGCGGACCTGCCGAAGCGCCCCGATTGGCGCAACCTGGTGCGGCAAACGGCGTCGGGCGTGATGCTGCTGCCGCATGGCGCGATCGATATTCGCGGCGCGCTCGGCCTGTCCTCGGCGCTGGAACGCGACCCGGAACTGCTGGCAGCGCCCATGCGCGCCATGCTGGCCGACCCCGGCCTGCTGGTGATTGCGGACACACCGCCTGGCCCGTCGCATTCGCTGAACCTGCTGGCGCCCTTGGCCAGCATGGTTGTGGCCGTGCTGCTGGCGGATGCCACCAGCGCAGCTCTGGTGCCGGAAATTGAAAACGGCCGCTTCCTGGGTGCCGGCACCATGGCCGCGCTGTTCGCCGGCCGCCTGCGCGTGGTGCTGAACGGGGTGGACCCGAATGCGCGCCTGTCGCGCGCATCGGCCGAAACCGTCGCGCGCCATTTGGGCCCGCGCCTGCTGGGCGCGATGTGCCGCGAAGAAGTGGTGGCCGAGGCGCTGGCAGCACAACGCTTGCTGCTGGACGTGGCACCTAATTCCCGCGCAGCGGAAGACCTGCGCGAAATCGCCCGCGGCATCGAGGCAGCACTGCCCGCCGTCCCTGACAGCCTGCAGTCAGGCTGGGGCGCACGATGACGCAAATCGTCGCGCGCCAGGAATGGCTGGCGCGGCTGCCATTGATGCGGTCCCGCCTGTTCGGCTGGATCTTCGCGACGCTGGGCTTCCTGGCGGCGCTGATCGTCATCGTGGTGCCCGCCGAACCCGCGACGCAAATCTGGATCGCGCTGGGTGGCTTCCTGGCCTTCCTGGTGCTGAACCGCTTCAAGGGCCGCACCATCGGCCTGGTGCTGTGTGCACTGTCGACCGTGATTTCGCTGCGCTACATCTATTGGCGCCTGACCGAAACGCTGGACTATTCCGGCTTCTGGCAGACCTTCCTGGGCACCGGCCTGCTGATGGCCGAGGTCTACGCGATCATCGCGCTCGTGCTGTCCTATTTC